>CAZONI010000018.1:9812-55558 GCA_964581175.1 uncultured Desulfobacteraceae bacterium | reverse complement strand
GAAAGCGGCCGGTCAGGCTCCTGGGCGTGTCCCTGTCGCAGCTCGAACTCCCGGATGGAGAAAAACAATTGGGGCTCTTCCAGGAGGACGCAGCGCCCCAAAAGAGGAAAAGCCTGAACGCGGCCCTTGACGCTCTCGTGGAAAAACACGGGGAAAAGAGCGTTTGCCCGGGATCGCTCATCGCTCCACGATCATGAGAATGCCTGAACTTCGCTTTCCAAATGGAGATGCACCCTTCCATTCCGCAAAACGTGCTTATATTGTGCATAGCAGGCTTCGGCCCGCGCCGGATAAACCTTCCGCGAACGGAAAGGACCTCCCATGAACGACAGAAGAGCAAACCACCTGATCGATGAAAAAAGCCCGTATCTGCTCCAGCACGCGTACAATCCCGTAGACTGGTACCCCTGGGGCAACGAGGCTTTTGAAAAGGCAAAGAAAGACGACAAACCGATCTTCCTTTCCATCGGCTATTCCACCTGTCACTGGTGCCACGTGATGGAAAGGGAATCATTTGAGGATCCTGAAGCGGCAGAGCTTCTGAACAGCGCCTTCGTGTCCATCAAGGTGGACCGCGAAGAGAGGCCGGATCTCGACCTGATATACATGACGATCTGCCAGATCCTGACCAAGAGCGGCGGCTGGCCGCTCACCATCATCATGACCCCGGAAAAGAAGCCTTTTTTTGCGGGGACCTACCTCCCGAAGCAGACCCGCTTCGGACGCATGGGCCTGATGGATCTGGTCCCCCGCATCACATCCATCTGGGAGACCAGGAGAGAAGAGGTCCTCCGCTCCGCTGAAAAGATCGTGGAGGCCCTTCAAAGCATGCAGCAGCCGGCGGCGGGGCAGCAGACGGGCGCCGCGGTCCTGAAAAAGGCCTTCGAGGAACTCCGGGGCCGGTATGACCGGCAACTCGGGGGATTTGGCTCGGCTCCCAAGTTCCCCACGCCGCACCAGTTCACGTTTCTGCTCCGCTATTGGAAGAGGGAACACGATACCCTGGCCCTCGAGATGACCGAAAAGAGCCTCCGGGCGATGCGCCTGGGGGGCATGTATGACCACATGGGGTACGGGTTTCACCGCTACTCTACGGATCGCGAGTGGCTGGTCCCCCACTTTGAGAAGATGCTCTATGACCAGGCCATGCTGGCCCTGGCCTACCTGGAGACGTACCAGGCCACCGGCAGGGAGGCCTTCGCGGACACGGCGAAGGAGATTTTCACGTACGTGCTCCGGGACATGACCGATCCTGAGGGGGGATTCTATTCGGCAGAGGACGCGGACAGCGAGGGAGTGGAAGGCAAGTTCTACGTGTGGAAGGAAGAAGAGATTCGCCGGATCCTCGGCAAGGACGCGGACCTGTTCATCCAGGTGTTCAATGTGAAAGAGCAGGGGAATTTTCAGGAAGAGGCTTCCGGAGAGACAACCGGGACCAATATCCTGCATATGAGCAAACCCCTTTCGGGCTTGGCGACCGACCTGCAGATGCCTGTCGATGTCCTGAGAGGACGTGTTGAAGAGCTGAGAAACCGGGTATTCAAAACCCGGGAAGATCGGGTGCACCCGCACAAGGATGACAAGATCCTGGCCGACTGGAACGGACTCATGATCGCGGCCCTTGCCCGGGGCGCAAGCGCCCTGGGGCAGGATGAGTACGCCCTGGCGGCAAAGAAGGCTGCGGGTTTTATCCTCGGAAAGATGCGCAGCAGGGACGGGCGTCTCCTTCACCGCTACCGGGACGGGGAGGCCAGGATCCACGCGAACCTGGATGACTACGCATTTCTCACCTGGGGGCTCATTGAGCTCTACGAAGCCACGTATGAGCCTGAATACCTGGAAACCGCGGTGGAACTCGCAAGCGAAACGTTCTCCCATTTCTGGGACCAGAAGCAGGGGGGCTTCTATTTCGCACCGGAAGACGGCGAGGACCTTATCCTTCGGAAAAAAGAGGTATATGACGGAGCCACACCCTCGGGCAATTCCGTAGCCATGCTCAACCTCCTGCGGCTTTCGCACCTCACCGGCAGATCGGAGCTGGAGGAGCGGGCCGCACAGCTCGACCGCGCCTTTTCTTCCCAGGTCGAGCAGCTCCCCTCGGGCTACACCCAGTTTCTGGTTGCCGCGGACTTCGGCATCGGTCCCGCCCACGAGGTCGTGATCGCGGGAGACTCTCGTGCAGAAGATACAGCCGGGATGCTGCAGGCCCTGAGGGCTGCTTTTTTACCCAACACCGTCGCCCTGTTCCGGCCCGTCGACCTGGATAATCCTCCCGTGGACCGGGTTGCTCCTTTCGTGAAAACGCATGAGAAGAGAGAGGGGAAGGCCACGGCGTATGTGTGCACGAACACCGCTTGTACATCGCCCGTCACAGATGCGGATGCGATGCTCAAATTATTGCGGTGAAAGGTTTATATGCACGAGCAGGAAGAGAGTACGGTGCCGATGAGGGGGCTGACGGATACCCACGCACACCTGTGCGACGCATCTTTTGATGAAGACCTGCCCGGGGTCCTGGCGAGGGCACAGGAAGCAGGTGTCTCGTGGGTCGTAACAGTCGGAGAAACGCTCGATGATGCGGAAAAAAACCTGCGGAGAGCGGAAAAATACCCGCTGCTGCTGCCCGCTGCTGGCCTCTACCCGACCCATCTTGACGTGCCGGCCGCACGGGAAATGGCGGCGTTCATCGAGCGGGAAAGGGACCGCCTCTTTGCCATCGGTGAAGTGGGGCTCGACTTCTGGGCGGTCAAGGAAGAGCCGGAAAGAGAGGTCCAGCGTGAGATCTTCACCCTGTTCATCGGGCTGGGAAAAAGACTGGACCTCCCGCTGAATGTCCATTCCCGTTCCGCCGGGAGGCACGTGGTGCGTCTCCTTATGGAAAAGAACGCCGGAAAAGTCCAGCTTCATGCCTTCGACGGTAAGGCAAGCACTGCCCTGCCGGCCGTGGAGGCGGGGTATTTCTTTTCCGTACCGCCCTCGGTCGTCCGTTCGCGCCAGAAGCAGAAGCTCGTGAGAAGCCTTCCCCTTTCTTCCCTGCTCCTCGAAACCGACAGCCCTGTTCTGGGACCTGCGCCGGGGGAACGCAACGAACCCGCAAACGCACTCCTCTCTCTTCGCGCCATAGCGGAGATCAAGGAATTAAGGCAGGAGGCTGTCGTGGAGGCGGTGACCGAAAACACCCGGCGTCTCTATGGAGATCTTTAGCCCGGGTAAACCGGGAATGACAAATGTCAAATGAAATCCAAACGCCTCAATGCCAAAGCATGCCTTGCACACCTGTCTCTTGGAGCCATGGACGGAGTGCACTCATCCCAGTGAATATTTCACTCGATATGGTCATTTGGTATTCGACATTGAATTGACATTGGGATTTTGAAATTTGACATTATGGAGGATCAAACAAAGATCTTTTCGTCCCTGTGGAGCTCAGGATTTCTGATTTGGTACTAGGTGTTTTCAAGACATTCAACTATTTTGGGGAGGATATCCCCCGCCTTTCCCCTGATCAGGATATCACATATCTGATCGCACGGGGTGTCGGACAGATTGACGATAGCCAGGAACGCTCCTCCATCCTTGACATAGTAGGGCATCGAGGCGGCAGGATTGACCAGGAGAGTCGATCCCACAACGAGGAAGAAATCGGCTCTGCGCGACAGGGCGACCGCTTTTTCCATCTCCCTTTGCGGCATGGCCTGGCCGAACGAGATGGTATCGGGTTTCAGGTATCCGCCGCAGTCGCATTCGGGAGCCGGGTCTCCGGCCTCAATGCGCTGATGAGCCTCTTCAATGGATGAGATCCTGCCGCAGGTCATGCAGCGGACACGGCGGTTGCTCCCATGGAGCTCAATGACTTTTTCATCGGGGATGCCCGACGCCTGGTGGATCCCGTCTATGTTCTGGGTGATGACTGCTTCCACCAGTCCCATCTCATGAAGCCTTGCCACGGCCAGATGGGCTTTGTTGGGCGTGGCATTCACCAGGTCGTGGTAAAACTCGGTCTTCTGACGCCAGTATTCAATGCGGGACTCCCTGGATTTCATGAATTCGTCAAAATAGACGGGACGGTACCTGTCCCAGATCCCTCCCTGGCTCCTGAAATCCGGTATCCCGCTTTCGGTTGATATCCCCGCCCCGGTAAAAATGACGTTCCTGCCGCCTTTGCCAATCTCTGCTGCAATGACGGCGATTCCCTGATCCAGTTCCATGCGACGATCCTCCGGAAAATGTCGAGCCCTATCGGGCTGATAAGAAGTCGCTTTCTTGCGGAAAGAGTATAGTGGAAGGGGCCTTGCGGGTAAATAGAAATCCAACCGCGCGATATAGCGGCTGCGACTTGATGGCGTGAATGGTAGGATCAAATCTTTAAAAATCCACCGGCTCCTGCAAGTTCAGGGAGGGGACCACTATCCCTCTTCGGATATACCTCCGGTCTCACCTTCCTGCAACGAGCGCCTCGGATGGAGGCGAATCTAACTTGATTTGCATCCCACCGTTTTTTAGTGTATTTTCGGTAAAGCTTTTTGCCGAGAAGAAATATTTTCAATTCCATCAATAATCAATTTAAAGGAAAGGAGAGACCATGAGCGGCTTCAAGGACTACGATCAATATGACGCCTTGGGTTTGGCTGAACTTGTCAGAGAAGGCCGGGTGACCTCGCTCGAATTGCTCGAGGAAGCCATCAACAGGATCGACCGGATCAATCCTGAACTTAACGCGGTGGTGAACCAAATGATCGACCAAGGCCGGAAGGCGGCTCAAGACCCCTTGCCTGACGGTCCTTTTGCCGGGGTGCCTTTTCTAATCAAAGATCTGGGCTTTGATTTTGCCGGTGTGCCCTCAACCGACGGCTGCAAAGCCAGGTCAGGATACGTGCCTGATCACGACAACGAAATGGTGATTCGTTTCAAAAAAGCGGGATTGGTGATACTGGGAAAGACCAATACCCCGGAGTTCGGGCTGATGGGAATTACGGAACCACTGCTGTTCGGTCCGTGCCGCAATCCCTGGAACACCGACCGCACTCCTGGAGGGTCAAGCGGCGGTTCAGCGGCCGCAGTTGCCGCAGGTATTGTACCGGCGGCATCCGGCGGCGACGGCGGCGGGTCCATCCGCATCCCTGCATCCTATACCGGTCTTTTTGGTTTGAAACCGTCCCGAGGCCGCAACCCCAACGGTCCCGATCATGGTCAGGTTTGGCTGGGAGCGGTGCAGGAGCACGTGATTACCCGGTCCGTCCGGGACAGCGCGGCCATGCTGGACGCTACCAATGGTCCGGACCCGGGTTCACCTTTTGAGATCCGCCCTCCCGAAAAGCCCTATCTGAAAGAATTGAAAGACGAACCGGGAGAACTTAGGATTGGGTGGAATACCGCATCCCCCATAGGCACGCCTGTCCACCCTGAATGCGTTCAGGCCGTAGAAAAGGCCGTTTCATTGTTAGGAGACCTGGGGCATCGGGTGGAAGAAGCAAGACCTGATATAGACGGCCTGGCAGTGGCGAACAGTTATTTGGCCATGTACTTCGGCGAAGTGGCGGCTGACCTGGAAAAATTGGCGCCATTATTGGGGAGAAAGGCCAGGCCGGGCGATGTTGAACCCATGACCTGGACCCTGGGCCTGCTCGGAAGGAGTTACCCGGAGCGTTATCTGGTGGAGGCTCTGCGGAGATGGGATTCGGCAGCCCGAAAAATGGGGCTTTTTTTTCAAAAATGTGATCTGTACCTTACACCAACAGTGGCCGATTTACCTGCGGGTATCGGAGCACTGAAACCCAAGCCGATTGAGGCCCTGCTGATGGCGGCAATCAATGCTCTCCGGTGGGGCGGACTTTTGAAATCCATGGGTCTTGTGGATCAAATAGCGCAAAAGAGCCTCGCCCGGACACCCTTTACCCAACTGGCTAATCTTTGCGGACTTCCGGCCATGTCCGTCCCTCTCTACTGGACACCGGACAACCTGCCGCTGGGCGTCCAGTTTGTCGGACCTTTTGGGAGTGAAGACATGCTTTTCAGGCTGGCCGGGCAGTTGGAAAAAGCGCGACCCTGGTTTGACAAAAGACCTCCGATATCAGCTTATACTGGATGATCCGGCATTGATGGCAATCCATCTTTCTGCACAATGAGAATGATCAACGCGGGCGGGTTCGCGGCTATGCTCCTCGGGAATCGAAATGGATAAGAGTGTGCTGAGAGCGGACTGGCTCCTGCTGCTGACCGCCGTTATCTGGGGGGGTGCGTTTGTCGCCCAGCGCGCGGGAATGGAATACGTCGGCGCATTCACCTTCAACGGTATCCGCTTCGGCCTGGGTCTCCTCGTGCTTCTGCCACTGGTCATGCGGGCTCCCCGTGGGAGGGAATACAATTCCGATCCGGGGAACCGGCAGCATGCTGTATTCCGTTCACCGGCCCTCTGGGGCGGGGCCCTCGCGGGCCTGGTCCTCTTCTCTGCCGCCAGCCTGCAGCAACTGGGTCTTGTCTACACCACGGCGGGCAAGGCCGGCTTCATTACCGGCCTGTATGTCATCATCGTCCCGATCCTTGGACTTTTCTGGGGGCTTAAGTCCGCCAAGGGAGGATGGCTCGGCGCGTGCCTCGCGGTGGGAGGTCTCTACCTCCTGAGTGTCACCAGAGACCTTACCTTCGCGCCCGGCGACCTGCTGGTCCTCCTGGGGGCCTTCTTCTGGGCCGGTCATGTGCTTGTGGTGGGCTGGCTTTCTCCGAGAGTAAACAGGCTGCGGCTCGCCTGCGCCCAGTATGCCGTCTGTTCCGCGTTAAGCCTGATTGTGGCGGGGCTGACCGAAAGAATCGTCCTGGGGAGTGTGCTTCAGGCTGCTGTGCCCATCCTCTACGGGGGAGTCATGTCCGTGGGCATAGCCTATACACTGCAGGTGGTGGCGCAGAGATACACCCCGCCCGCCCACGCCGCCATCATTCTCAGCCTGGAAGCCGTCTTCGCGGCAGCGGCGGGATGGCTCATTCTCGGAGAGGTGATGTCTGTTCGCGGCATGATCGGGGCGGGGCTCATGCTGGCGGGGATGCTGACGGCACAATTGTGGAGGTGAGGTTATTTCTTCTTGCTCAAGTCGGACCCGAACTTCCGCTCATAAAAAGAGCCGAACCTCTCAAACCAGCGCCACCAGGAGTCTTTTCCCTGTTCCCTCGCTTCGAGGACGTCATCCAGGTAGGTGACGATATCACCCATCTTCTCTTTTGGGATATACGATGCGGCTCCCTCCCTGTACGCCTGGGCAGTGGTTTCAGGACTCAGGGCGTGAGAGGTCAGCATGACGGCCGGAACCTTTTTTTGTTTGGTCAGCTTCAACAGATCGAAACCCTTGACGCCCATGATGTCCAGGATAGCCAGGTCAAAGGAATCCGTCTCGAGGAGGTCCCTGGCTTCATCGTAGGTTGACGCGCACGTAACCTCGCACATGGAAAGCAATTCTTCCACCGTCTCAAGGATATCGGGCTCATCATCCACGACAAGTATCTTCTTTCCCTCCAGCAGGCTTCTCCTTACGATCACACAAGCTTGCCGATTTGCGCGCCGGCACACCGAGCTTGTCACGCTTCCCATCCCGGAACTGCCCATCACGATCATATCCACTCTGCGCATTGCCGCGTACTCGACAATGAGATCTCCGGGATCTCCCTGGATGATACTGGTCTTGATGTTCTTTATCCCTCTCTTCCTGGCCTCCTTTTCGGCTTCTTCGATGATCTGATTCCCCATCAGGTTCAAGTAGACATCGAGCGGGGGTTCATTGATCCTTTCTACCTGCATAAAATGCTCGAGGTCAGAGGGGATCCTGGTCTTTTTCACCACGTGCAGGAGATGGACTTGTGCATCCTCCTCGTTCGCCGCCTGCGCGGCAAACTCAATCGCCTTGGATGTGTAGACGGATCCGTCTACAGGCACAAGAATCTTGCTTATCATTTTCGGTTCCGCTCCTTGTATTTGATTATTTTTGAATCTTTAGATAAAATAGAATCAATTTGGTTCCAAGTCAACGCAAATCCGAATGCGTCCGGCTGTGGATGCGCTTCCATCAATGTCGCCCGGACCCACCGTGAAATGCCATCCAGCTTCATGAAGGCGAGTGGTGGGGGCACGTGTCTCCACGATGGGTCAGGGCGGCCGAATCCGCTTGACATCCAAAGCGGGATAGCTTAACAATTTGTATTTACAAACATAAAATGGTTTCACTGCACAAACGGAGGAGAGAAAATGGCTGACGCGGAAGGTATTCTGGAGGCACGGAGTGCAAGCGAACTCACCGCGGCGAAGACGCTTTCCAGGAAGAAAGCCATGAAGGGCCTGGACACGCTCGACTGGGGAATGAGAAACCGGCTTTCCCGTCTCGTCCGGGAGGATGGCCGCTGCCAGTTCCTTCCCATCGATCACGGCTACTTCCAAGGGCCTACCCACTGTCTGGAACAGCCGGGGGAGACAATACGCGAACTGCTCCCGTACGCCGACGGACTGTTTGTCACCCGCGGTGTCCTGCGGAGCTGCGTGGACCCCGACACGGAAACGCCTGTTATCCTGCGGGTTTCCGGGGCGACGAGCGTGGTGGGAAAAGACCTGGCCAATGAGGTGATCACCACGTCGGTTGAAGAAATGATCCGCCTGAACGTGGCCGCCGTGGGCCTTTCCATCTTTGTGGGAAGCAATTATGAGAGAGAGTCCCTGCAGAACCTTTCCGATCTGGTGAACATGTGCGAAGATTACGGCATTCCGGTCATGGCGGTGACCGCCGTGGGAAAGGAGATGGAGAAACGGACCGCGCGCTACCTGGCGCTCTCCTGCAGGATAGCCGCGGAATTGGGGGCGAAGATCGTCAAGACCTACTACTGCCGGGAAGACTTTGACAAGGTTACAAGCGGGTGTCCCGTGCCCGTGGTGATAGCGGGAGGCCCGAAGTGTGAGACCGCCCTGGAAGTCTTCCAGTTCGTGTACGACGGCCTGCAAAAAGGGGCTATCGGCGTGAACCTGGGCCGAAATGTCTGGCAGCATCCGCACCCGGCAGCCGTGATGCGGGCCCTCAATGCGGTTATTCACGCGGGCGCCGCACCCGAGGAGGCCCTCGACCTGTTTGAGACGAGCAGGCGAAGCGGAAACGGTAATCCCATGAGGACATGATCCGTCATGCGCGTTTTGATGTACTACAGCAACCGTGATGTCCGACTGGAAGAGATGCCCGTGCCCAAAACAGGCCCGGGTGAGTTGCTCATGAAAGTGACGGCCAGCGGGATCTGCGGCAGCGATGTCATGGAATGGTATCGGAGCGACAAGGTCCCGATGGTCCTTGGACACGAGGTGGCGGGTGAAGTAGTCGAGGTCGGACCCGGTGTGGAAAAGTTTCAACCGGGCGAGCGCATTGCCGCTACCCACCACGTACCCTGCAATACCTGTCACTACTGCCTGAGCGGGCATCCCACGGTGTGCGAGACCCTCCTCAGAGGGACTCGCTTCGATCCCGGGGGGTTCGCGGAATACGTGCGCGTCCCTGCCATCAATGTGGACAGGGGGGTATTTTCAATCCCCGAGGGGCTCTCGAATGAAAAAGCCTCTTTCATGGAGCCGATAGCCTGCGTCTACCGGGGGCAGAAGAATGCCCGGCTCATGCCGGGGCAGTCGGTCCTGGTGCTCGGAAGCGGCATATCCGGCCTGCTCCATGTCGGGCTCGCCCGTGCCCTCGGAGCCGGCCTGGTGGCTGCGGCCGACACCATCCCCTTCCGCCTCGGAAAGGCAAGAGAGATGGGCGCGCATCTGGTCTTGAGGGCCGATGAAAACCTCGTTGAGACGCTGAAAGAGGCAAACGATAAACGCCTTGCAGACCTGGTTATCATCTGTTTCGATGGTTTTATCCCGCTTGCGATGAAATGCGTGGAACGGGGAGGCACGGTTCTTTTCTTTGGAGGGGCCTCGGAAACCGCAACGATTCCCGCCACCATCAATGAACTCTTCTGGAGGACCGAGATCACCCTGACGAGTACGTACGCAGGCAGCCCCGGCGACTGCGTGACCGCTCTCAGGCTCATGAATGCGGGGGACATCCCTGTTGAAAAACTGGTGACCCACCGGCTGGGGATGAGGGAGGCCGTAAGGGCGTTCCAGTGGGTTGCCTCGCCGGTTGAACACGAGTGTATAAAAGTCATTGTTGAACCCCACACGGGGGAATGATCTAACGTCTAGCCCGCATTCCTCGCCGCTTTTGATGAGGAGCGGCGAAGCAGATTGTCGGTGAGAAATGCGGGCGGAACGCGAAGGAGGATGGAGACATGGCATCTGGTAAGGGGTATGGATCGAGAGATTTTGAGAAAGCGGTCGAGACCGGAAGGCCGCCGAATATCGCGCGGCTTTTTCCCCATTCGAGGGCGCTGATCGTGAGCGGGAAGGCCATCGACAGGGCGCTGCTGGCCAAGGGGAAGGCCATGACCATCGCAGCCAACGGGAGAAATCATTTCGTGATACGGGGCGCCCTGAGAGCGGCGCAACGGGCCAATGCGGCCATTATCCTGGAGATCGCCAAATCCGAGGGAGGAGGTTCCGCTTACTGCGCCACGAACTTCTGGAACCTTGCAACGCACGCGGATGCGATCTGCAATGAACTGGGCATCAGCGTGCCCATTGCCATTCACGCTGATCATTACGGCATCAAGGGCCCGGATGACGTGGAAAAGGCCAAGACGGAAATTCCCTCCCTGTTCGATGCGGGCATCACGTCAATAGCCATAGACGCCTCCCACCTGCCCGACGATGAAAACCTCCTTGCCAACCTGGCTTTGATCCCGTACATTCCGCCATGGGCGGGCCATGAAACGGAAGTGGGAGAAATCAAGGGAAAAGAAGGCCTTTCCACGGTGGACGAAGCCCTGTTCCTTATTCAAGGCCTGAACGCCCACGATATTTTCCCCGATTGGATCGCCCTCAACAACGGAACGACCCACGGCATTGAGGCCAGTGACGAGGGGATACAGGTACCGCTCACCTCCAAGATCCACGATGCCCTGGCCCCCTACAAGGTCTCCGGCGCGCAGCACGGGACCTCGGGAAACAGTTCGGAGCGACTCCGTCAAATCGCCCTGAAGACGCGCACCACAAAGGCAAATGTTGCCACGGCGCTTCAGATGATCTCCTGGGGCGTCAAGGTGAACGACTACGGCAATGCCCAGCTTGATGAGAACGGTGAATTCATCAAGATGCCCGATAAAGGGGTTACCGAATCCATGTGGAACGAGATGGTCGGCTATGCCAAAGAGAAGGGACTGAAAGGGGGCAATTACAAGAAACTGAACCTCCCTTTTGAAAACTGGCTCCTTGCTCTCCCGGGAGATATTCGTGAAAGGATGGTGCAGGGTGTGGAGGATTTTGTCTATGAACTCCTCAGCGAGGTTTTCAATGCCCGGGATACCGCACCGCTCGCCATTGAGGCAATCCTTCAGGCAGGCTCTTTCGCCATGGGACCGAAGGCCGGCAGGATTGACGACCCGGCAGAATGGACCGAGGCCAAGATCCATGCACGTGCAAAGACCTTGAATCTTCACAAGGGAGCTTCGGGCGATTTTGACGACTGACGCCCCTCATACCTGGATCAAGGATATCCAGGAAGGTGATGCCGTCGAGGGCCTGTATGCGGTGCGGGAGAAACGGCTGGGGAGCACCAGAAGAGGCGACGCCTTCCTGACCGTCCTCCTGGCGGATCGCACCGGAGACGTGGAGGCCAAGGTGTGGGACGGCGCCGAAGAGATTTCCTCGCGGTTCAAGACCGGTGATGTGCTCCTTATACGAGGGAGCGCCACCTCCTATCGGGGCCGTATCCAGCTGACGCTCTCGGGACTGGAAGCGGTGACGGGAGAGGTGGACAGCTCCCTTTTTCTTGAGTCTTCAGCGGAGTCGTCAGGGGTCATGGTGATGCGTCTCCGGAGACTGATGCAGGAAGTCCGGAACCCAGACCTGAAGGCCCTGATCGAGAAGTTCTTTCTCGACGCGCAGTTCATGCAGCTCTTTGAAAAGGCGCCCGCCGCCAAGAATTTCCACCATAATTACCTGGGCGGGCTCCTGGAACACACGTTGTCGGTGTGCGGGATAATCCGGCAGGTTGCGGATCATTATCCGCACCTGGACAGGGACCTCCTCCTGGCCGGCGGGTTTCTCCATGACATCGGAAAAGTCAGGGAGCTGAGCTGGGACCTGCAGATCGACTACACCGGTGAGGGGAGGCTCGTGGGACACCTGGTGCAGGGGACCCTTATGGTGGAAGAAAAACTCAGGTCCTTGAAGGCATTCCCGCAAGACCTGGCGTCCCGTTTGAAACACCTCATCCTCAGCCATCATGGAGAATACGAATTCGGTTCCCCCAAACGGCCGAAATTTCTGGAGGCCTTCGTCCTTCACCTGGCGGACGACCTGGACGCAAAGGTGAACGGCCTGGGGCGTCTTTTTGAGAGGGACAGCAGGGAAGGAGCGTGGACCGATTACAGCCGCCTCTTCGAACGCTATTTCCTCAAATCCAATACGGTCTCAATGGAAGAAGCATGTATCGCAAGAGAAGAGGATGAAGGAGAACAGGGGAAGTTGTTTTAAGGTCTGTGACTCGAAGGCCGCTTCTCAATAGGTGAGAGCGCGGCCGTGGACAGTGAGTTTCCGGCAGGAAGCCGGTTCATTGCCCGGGCGGAAGACATTCTTGAATTTTTTAGAACGAAGACATGAGGGTCTCGCAAGAAGTCCGATCTATGCAAGACGGAGCATCCGAGCCGAAAGAAGGTCACTTTCACATGGAGACAGCAAAACAACTGAGGGAAGCAGAGCAGAAGATCAGGATCCTGCAGGAAATTACCAGATTCGTCTCTTCGCTCCTCTCCGTGCAGCATGTCCTGGATGCCATCGTGGGGCTTCTCGTGGAGGAGTTCAAGCTGGATGCCTGTTCGGTCCGCCTCCTCGACAAGGATGGAAATCTGAGGATCAGAAGTCATCGGGGGCTAAGCCGGGCCTTCATAGAGCAGGCCACCAGAAAGCCGACGCCGGAGTGCTATTCCGGAGAGGCTTTCCTGACCGGCAAAATAGTTATCATCAACGATCCCGATGAGATCGACAAGCCCATATCCACAACCAGGAGCGTCGGTGAAGATATCAGATCATTCGCCATCGCCCCGATCATCGTAGAAGGAGAACCCATCGGCGTCCTTGTTACCGCCAGCAGGAAGAAGGGTTATTTCCATGAGCGATTCAATGACGTCATAACCATTATCGCCGGCCAGATCGGCATTGCCATCAGGATTTCCCAGCTTTACCAGGAGATAAACGAGCTGAATCGGAATCTAGAAAGAAAAGTAAAAGAACGAACCGAAGAACTGGAGAGAAAGGCCAAAAAGCTGATCGAGGCCGAACGGCTGGCCGCCATGGGCAAGATGTCCCAGAGGATAGCCCACGAGTGTAGGAATTCGCTGGCGGTGGTGGGCGGCCTGGCGCGGAGGCTCGATGAAAAGACCCCTGAGGGGGAACCGGAAAAGGAATACACCCGGATCATTGTCGACGAGGTAAAAAGCCTCGAGAACAAAGTCTCTGCAATCATCTCTTTCAACAAATCAGACCTGTGATAAACCGTACAATCACTCCGCTTTCCGGTAAGAACCGGTTACTCCTCTGCCGTAATTAATCCCCAGCTTATTCATTCTGTTTCTGAGCGTGCTGGGATTTATTCCGAGTACTTCGGCGGCCCCTCCTTTGCCGTGGACCCTCCCGTTGGTCATTTTGAGTACCCGCCGGATATGCAGGGACATAGCCTCATCGAGCCTGAGCGTATCCTGGGGAAGATCCTGGATCGGCAAGCCCTCCACAGGGTTTTGATCATCCACGTCAATAAAAGTCAGGGAGGCGCCTTTCCCCCGGATTAACGACCGTTCGATCACGTTTTCAAGTTCCCTCACGTTTCCCGGCCAATGGTAAGACACCAGTCGATCTATGACCCCGCTCTCAAGAGGAGGGGGCGTCGGTATTTTCAGATCCCTCGATTTTCGCTCCATAAAATAATGGACCAGGGCGGGAATGTCCTCCTTCCTTTCTCTCAGAGGCGGTATGTGAATCGGAAAGACATTGAGGCGAAACCATAAGTCGAGGCGGAACCGGTTCGTTTTGACCATCTCCTGGAGATTTCGATTGGTGGCGGCAATAATCCTGATATCGACGGAGATAGGATTCGTCCCTCCTATTCTCTCGATTTCTTTATATTGGAATACCCGCAGCAGTCTGACCTGGGCCTGCGGCGGCAGTTCGCCGATCTCATCCAGGAAAATACTCCCCCGGTCGGCCCTTTCAAAACGTCCTCGCCTCTGGGTCAGTGCCCCGGTAAAGGCCCCCTTCTCGTGGCCGAAAAGCTCGCTGTCCAAAAGCGTTTCAGGTATGGCCCCGCAATTGACTTTGATAAACGGTCCATCCTTGCGGGTGGAAGAAAAATGTATTGCATTGGCAATGACATCCTTGCCCACGCCTGTTTCTCCTGTTAAGATTACCGGACTATCGAGTGAGGATACCTCGCGAACGAGGGTCATGACATCCTTGAGTCCAAAATCAGCACCGACAATCTCTTCCCCGGCAAGTCGCCGCAATTCACGCCGAAGATAACGGTTATCGTCCGCCAGCCGCGCCTTAAGTCTGAGTATTTCCTGGTGCTTAAGCGTATTTGAAAGAGCGATGGAAAAGGGTTCGTTCAGGAGGGAGAACAATCGGGAGTGCTCTTCCGTAAACCGATCTTTACCTTCAGCCAGGAGAACAAGTGCTCCCAATTTCTCCCCGCCGACCTCCAGAAGCCTGACCAAAGCCGATGTGTCCGATCTCCCATAAAATTTCAGCATAAATTGAAAGCCCGGTTCCGACTCGGGTCGATTGATGACCAGCACATTCGGGAAGGACTTGTCGAGGCGGGGTCTTACGTCTCCGGGGAGCGGGGTGAGCCTGTCCATCTTTCTGCCCTCCAGGGCCGTTGCTCCGGCGATCGTGTGCATGGCTCCCAGACCGCTGTCGTATAGATGGAGATACATTTCGTCTCCCGGGATGAAATCCTTGAGAAACTGCATGCAGCGCCACATGGCGATCTCTAAATCCAGGCTGCTGCAAATCCGCATGGTCGCCTCGCGAAAAAATTCATTCACGTTGATGCCCATATTCTCAGCCCCGGTCCACCTGAACGGGATGTGATCCTGGGCCGGACATTAAGGCCGTACCATTCAAGTGTGCGTTAAGTTGATCGTTCTTCCAGGATATATACGACCTGGAGCGGACTCATTCAAAGCTTCTACATTGGGCCTGGATGAAACTCATTTGCCGTATTCGACAATTTTAGGCCTGATTGCCGAATAAGGCAATGACTTTTACCGATATCGGCAATTCAAACCTGCTCGCAGTTATTAACAAATTGATATTGTTCACATTATTCTCATGGCACAATTCACGCAATGCTCAAATAACAGAGGAGCACAATATGAAATGGGTGGAAATCATAAAACTGCGGTCAGCCGGAAATGATCCCCGGGGTCTCAATGATCTTCTGTTGCCGATGAGCGACTTGAGGCAAAGCGGACTGGAGATTGGGATCTATCGTCACGCCGCTCTGGAATCGGACGTGAGCATACACCTGTACTGGGACACAGAGGGACCGGTGCGGAGCGGCAGCGAGCTCGGTCTCCAGCTGGCCCGGACCTTGGAAGAGTTCGGGTTGGTCGATCATAGCATTTGGATAAAAGCGGGCATAATTTAAAAACAATTGCACTCTGAAAGGAGAAAAACCATGAACAGATTAGTGGACATGAAGGTATGGTATCTTTCAATTGCCGTCCTTCTGGCAATTGTCCTCTTCCTGCTGTATAAATGGCTGGCCGGGCCGGAGAGAGTTTCTGAGTTCGGCCGATATCAAGGATATTCCAGCGTCACCTATGACGGGAACCAACGGATTTCCGATTATCTCACTCTTCCTGATGGAAGGAGATTGGCTTACGATCTCCTTCTCCCGACAAAAAAAGGAATTCCGGCCAAAGAACCCCTGCCCGTGCTCTTCAAATACACCCCCTACCTGCGAACCTTTACTATCTTTGATCGGGACGGCAATAACATTATCGCCGGTCTCTTCAACCTGGGGTGGAAAGAACGGTGCATGCTCAGAATAAGGTGCTGGCTCTATGATCGCGGACATTTAATGGATCCGCTTTTCAGGACCAAGTGGCTCAAAAACATGCTCAAGCACGGGTATGCCGTCATCGTTGTTGAGCGGCCCGGCACGGGCGCTTCCTTTGGAAAACCGGATATGTCTTTCGAACCGGGAGCAAAAGAGGGCGACCTGATCCTGAACTGGATCGCTTCCCAGTCCTGGTGTAACGGAAAAATCGGTATGTTCGGAGATTCATTCCAGGCCATGATACAGTTCGCTATCGCCGCTTCAAGCAACCCCTACCTGAAAACGATCCTTCCCGTTTCCAGTTCCCTGGATAATTACGAAGCCGTCGTTTATCGAGGCGGGATACACAACAAGGCCTTCAATTCCTTTTTCTCCTGGGCCACCTCATTCCTCGAAACCGTTGTTACTCCCGTAGACAGGGACCGGGACGGCGCTTTGCTGGCCCTGGCCAAAAAAGACCGGAGCAGCGGAACTCTCAGCGAAACATCTTCGGTCATCTTCAGGAAATATCCCTTTCGCGACAGTATCCTGCAAGATGGAACGATTCTCTATGAAAGCCGGGCGGCCCTGTACCCGTTCATCGATCGTATTAACCGGTCACGGATTCCCGTCTATATGGTCTCCGGCTGGTACGATCTTTTTACTGAAGATATGTTTTTCTGGTATGACAATCTCACAGTGCCGAAACGGCTGACTGTGCGTCCGCTGGACCACAGTCAGGTTGAAGGGAGTGCTTTCGACCTTGACTTTGGAGCAGAGGCCCACCGCTGGTTCGATTATTGGCTGAAAGGGATTGACAACGGCATTATGAGTGAACCGGCCATTCACTACTACGTGATGGGAGCCAAGAAAGAACAGCCCTGGCAGACCTGCGCTCAGTGGCCGGTCCAAAAACAAAAATCGGTCCGGATGTATTTCGCCAAAGGTAAAACCGGGTGTGTTTCCTCGGTCAATGACGGTTTTCTGACCGGCACAGGTCCCGCCGGGCGAAATGATTGCGATGTCTGCACCGCTGACTATACCGCGACCAGCGGGAAAAACTCGCGCTGGACGGCCGTCAACTGGCCGCGCAACTATCCTGACCAGCGCCCGAATGATGAAAAGGCCCTGACCTACACGACTGCGCCCCTGGAGACCGATATGGAGGTGACAGGACACCCTGTGGTGCACCTTTGGCTGTCAACAGAAGCGCCTGATCTGGATGTATTTGTCTATCTTAGGGAAGTGGGGGGCAACGGCAACTCCACCTATATCACCGAAGGAAATCTCCGGGCTTCTCACCGCAGTTTGTGTCAAGCGCCTTTCAATAACCTTGGGCTGCCTTACCATTCCCATTACCAGAGTGACGTGAGGCCGATTCGGGCGGGGGAGCCGATCGAGTTAACCTTTAACCTGCTCCCGACCTCGTATCGATTTCAGAAAGGGAACCGCTTTCGAATTACCGTGACCTTCTCTGATAGAGACAATTTCGAGACGCCGGTTATAGATCCGGCGCCCCGGTTGACTGTACTGAGGGACATGAATCACCGGTCGTCCATAGAGATGCCGGTAATCACGCAGGAGAAGCATTCCGTTCGAAGATAAAGAGGCGCTTTCTCTACTTAGCGCCCTTGGATCTCAGCAGTTCTATGACGGCTTCACGCTCCTTTTTCTGTGCAGGTTTTTCCGGCCGCCGCGGCTTGGTCAGAGCAATGCCCAGGACTGTCCGGCCGTCTGAGGTCCTGGCGTTAACATCGGCCCCGTGATCCAGGAAGAACTTGAGCGGATTCAGCCAGGCCTTTTGGGCATAGTACATTGTAACCGTAGTCCCTTTTTTGCCGGTGGGACAATCAGGGTTTGCACCTTTGGCAAAGAGGAGCTCCAGTATCTGTCCGGCTCCGGGGACGAGCTTGCCCTTTTTGGTCTTGTATGCGACTTTCCAGATAGGGGTCTTTTCGTCAATGGTGATGCCGGCCTCCACCAGAGTGGTCACCACCTGCTGCCAGCGGCGGCTGTTGCTCATGGCAACAGAGAGGGCATCATCGCCACGGCTGGTCCTGTAGTTCAAATCGGCCCCGCGGGAGATGAGCATTTTGACCATGTCTTCCGTTCCCACGTTTGCCGCCTTCATCAGAAGGGTCCCCCCGTAGAGCATGGAGTTGATGTGCATGCCCCTGTCCAATTCGGCTTCCACTGCTGCAACGTTGTTCTTATTGATGGCCTTCATGATTTTTCCGGCCTGTTCCCTGGAAAGCTTGGGACCGGGCCCCTTCACCGGCTCTGCCTTCGCCCTCACTTTTCCGGCCGCCTTAGGAGGAGCGGTTCCAGCTATTTTCGGCGCTGATTTCGGTTTGGTGGCCTTGCCCGGCGCCGGCTGTTCGATCCTGACCTTAACCCCACCGCCCTTGGCGATGGCTATTTCAAGCGTTTTTATCCCTTTTTCAGGGGGATAGTCCCAGACTCGGCTCTGACCGTTGGCGAGCACCACATCAACGCCGTCGATCTTGTCCTTCTGTTCACCTTTGTAGAACTTGACCTGAATCCTGGACTCAGTGCCGTCCTGGGTGTCCCCGGTAATGACAAGCAGGAGCCGACGTTTTTGGTCAACATATGTGACGTGCGTTGTTTTGTGGAGGTCTGTCATGAGGAAGTACGTTTTCAACTTGTCTTTTGCGAAGGAAGATTCCTCATTCGTAACGGAAGCGACGATTTTGCCCTTCTCCACCCGAATCGCGACCTCGTCGGTCTCGTTCTGCAGACCCAGAAGGGGGTCCTTGCGTTGCCCCTTTCCCT
Source organism: uncultured Desulfobacteraceae bacterium (assembly GCA_964581175.1). Lineage (GTDB taxonomy): Bacteria > Desulfobacterota > DSM-4660 > Desulfatiglandales > Desulfatiglandaceae > B46-G9. The sequence continues at coordinate 36,611 of CAZONI010000018.1, read as the reverse complement.
TTAAGGAATAGGTCTCCTGGATGTCCATCTTGATAGGCCGGCCCTTGCGAAAGGCCTTGACGGTGAGGACAGACTCGTCCTTAATCAGGTTCTGAAAATCGAACCTCACCGATTTCCCGGGATCAACCTTCACTCGTATCTCGCCGCCCTGTCCTATTCTTCGGGCCCAAGGGGCCTCACCTTTGACCGAAGCCATAACTACGGGCAGCGCAGCCTCTTCTCTCTCCCTTTCCCTCTCCCTCTTCGCCCTTGCATCTTCCTCCTTGGCGTATCCGGCGGGGACCTTGAACAGCGCTTCATCTACCGGGCCTTCCTTGATATTATTCAGCTCTACGAATGAGTGTTTCTTGTCGGGCAGGGAGATCTTCAAGGCAAAGCCGAGCTTCTCGGCATTCCAGACAGTCATCATCTCCTGCTTGTCGCTTTCAAATGTGAATTTGCCGCACTCATATCCGCTTATGGTCTCTTTCCCGAGAGGTTTCTTCGTGAACCTGGTCTCCGTGTATCTGGCGCTTTGGAAAGGGTCGTTCATCAAACTGAACATGCCGGTGCTCGGAGTCTCCATATATTCCTTTTCAGCGGGATTCACCACAAAAGTCAGATCAGCTTTTTGGTCGACGATGATGAACATTCGGTGCCCGCCGGCATCCTGCAGTTCAACCCGATATTTCTCCCCCTTGACGAATATCTTACCCGTGAGGGTTGTGCCGTGCAGCCTCTGGTTCATATCCGCGGTAAACTCTGCGGCCGTTGACAGAGTGCAGCAGAAGACTGACCCGAGCACCACGGTGAACGACATCATCCCTGCAGTAAGAGTCCTTCTGAACATGTCCGCCTCCTTTAAAAAGTGAACATATCGAAAAAACATCCTCTTTGTCCGCCCTTTTCGCCTCTCTTTTTTTCGTGCAGCAATCATTCGGTCAGCTGAATTGACTGCGATGCAGTCCGGATTTCTGCGTAAGCGAGGAAAAGGGGCAGGGGATCAAAAGAGTTTTTTCTGGACCGGGCCGCAGGTCTCGGAAATCTGAATCCCAAAGTGCCGGTATGCCAGTTTGGTTGCAATTCTCCCCTGGGGGGTCCTCTTGATGAATCCTTTCTGGATGAGAAAGGGTTCATACACGTCCTCGATAGTGTCCTTTTCTTCGCTTACGGCTGCAGAGAGGCTGTTCAACCCGATGGGTCCTCCATCGAATTTCTCGATGATCGTCAGCATAATGTGGCGATCCATCTTATCGAGACCGTGCTCATCCACCTCCAGCATGTCGAGGGCGCGGTGCGCCACATCCTTGCTGATGACGCCGTCCGCTTCCACCTCGGCGAAGTCGCGAACTCTCCTGAGGAGGCGGTTCGCTACCCGCGGGGTGCCTCTCGCCCGTTTGGCGATTTCCAACGCCCCGGAATCCCGTATGGGGATCTCGAGGAGGTGTGCCGATCGAAGCACGATCTGCTGCAGTTCTTTGGGCTCGTAGAATTCCACGCGCAGGATAACGCCGAAGCGGTCGCGAAGAGGGGGGGTCAGGAGACCGACCCTGGTCGTGGCGCCGACGAGAGTAAACGGAGGGAGGGGGATTTTCATGGTTCGTGCCGAAGGACCTTGGCCGATAATAATATCCAGCTGGTAGTCTTCCATGGCCGGATACAGGATCTCCTCCACCACGTGGTTCAGGCGATGAATTTCGTCTATGAACAGGACATCCTTGGATTGAAGACTCGTGAGTATCGCAGCCAGGTCTCCCGGCTTTTCAATAACCGGACCCGATGTGCTCCTGATGCCCACCTGGAGTTCATTGGCGATAATATGGGCCAGGGATGTCTTGCCCAACCCGGGACTTCCGTGGAAGAGGACGTGGTCCAGCGCCTCAGCGCGCCCCCGTGCAGCATCGATGAACACCCTCAAATTCCGCTTCATCTCTTCCTGACCCACGTACTCCTGCAGGTCTCTGGGACGAAGGCTGATTTCTGCGGGAAGTTCATCCTGCAATGGTTCCGGGTCGATGATTCTATCTTCCATCTATTCTTCCGTTCCTGCTGATCTCAACGGCGGTCTTCTCAGGCCAGCTTCTTGAGCGCCTCTTTTATTAACGTTTCCAGGGAGACGTCCGACTGGACCCGATGCGTCAGTTCCAATGCCCTCCTGGCGGACTTGGCCTGGTACCCCAGGTTGGTGAGGGCCGACAGGGCGTCGTCCAGCAACCCTTTATGCCGCTCATCCATCAACGACACAGGCGATATCTCCCTGTCCCCGAGGCTTTTCATGGCGCGGTCCTTCAGCTCCAGGACAATCCGTTCCGCGGTCTTTTTCCCGACCCCCGGTATGGATTGCAGCCGGAGGGCATCACCCCGGGCCATTGCCTCCTGCAGTTCGCCCGGCCCGATGCCGGAGAGGATATTCACCGCCAGTTTGGGGCCGATGCCGGAAACGCCGATCAACATCAGGAACAGGTCCTTTTCCAATCTGGTATGGAAGCCGAAGAGCAGGAGCGCATCCTCGCGAACGTGGGTGTAGATGTGCAGATTCACCTCTTCATGTTCTCCCGGCAGCGCGTAGAAAGTGGAAAGGGGAACGATGACTTCATACCCGATTCCCCTGGCGTCGACGACCAGGGATTGGGTGGATTTTGTGAGCAGGAGTCCGGTAAGGTGCGCGATCATCTTCCGCCCCTTCGGCCGGACGGGACCGGCGAAAGGTTCTCAAATCTGTGCCAGTGCAGGTGGCAGACAGCGGCCGCCAGCGCATCGGAGGTATCGAGAACCGGTTCCGCATCCAGTTTCAAAATCAGCCTGACCATATCCCGCACCTGTTCCTTCGTGGCCCTGCCATATCCCACCACGGATTTCTTGATTTCGAGAGGACTATATTCATAAATCCTCACCTTGTTCTGGACGGCTGCCACAAAAATCGCTCCCCTTGCATGTCCGAGCTTGAGAGAGCTCTTCACGTTCTTTGCATAAAAGAGGTCTTCAACAGCCATCTCTCCCGGCCCGAAACGACCCATAATATCCGACAATTCTTTAAATATATGGTAGATCCTGAGAGAGAAGGGGGCCTTTGCAGGGGGACGGACAATACCGTAGTCCACGCAGGACAGTCTGTTGTTTGTTTGTTCAACCAGGCCGTACCCGGTCACGTTCGAGCCGGGATCGACCCCGAGGACCAGCATTAACCCAACGCCTCCATGACTTCGTCGGGGATATCGAAGTTGGCGTACACGTTACTCACGTCATCATTGTCTTCAAGGGCCTGCATGAGGTTCAGCATCTGCTGGACCTTCTTCCCTTCCAGCTTGACCGTATTTTGGGGTATCATGCTGATTTCAGCAAGGGTATGAGGAATATGGGCAGCATCTACCGCTTCTCTTACCGCCTCGAAATCCGCCGGATCGGTGATGACTTCAAACTCAGTCTCTTCGTCGTTCACATCTTCGGCGCCGGCCTCCAGGGCGAGATCCAGGAGTTTTTCTTCGTCCACCCGGTCCTTTTCGATCACAATGAGGCCCTTTTTGGTGAACATCCACGCCACACAGCCGGGTTCTCCCAGGTTTCCGCCATTCCTTTCGAAGGCATGCTTCACTTCCGCCACGGTCCTGTTCTTGTTGTCCGTCAGACAGTCGACCAGGACGGCTACTCCACCGGGTCCGTATCCTTCATAGCTGCTTTCCTCGTAAGAGACGCCTTCCAGCTCACCCGTTCCCTTCTTGATTGCCCTCTCGATGTTTTCCTTGGGCATGTTTTCCGCTTTGGCTGCAGCAATGGCCGATCTCAAGCGTGGATTGCCCGAGGCATCGCCTCCGCCCATTCTGGCGGCAACGGTTATCTCGCGGATGAGCCGGGTGAAAATCTTGCCCCGCTTGGCATCCGCGGCCCCCTTTTTATGCTTGATGGAACTCCATTTAGAATGACCTGACATAAATTCCTCCTGAATAAAACGCCTGTTCCGCCCTCGCAGGAAAGCGGGCCTTACCCGGGACTACGGGTTAAATCCCTGTGCTACGAGATATATTTCACGGCTCCTTTTCCGGGTCGCCTCGGTCCTGAAAACCCGTACCTGTTTGTACAGACGGGAAACCCCGGCTCGGAATTCCCTGAAATCCTCCCCCTCGAACACCTTGCAAATGAAACATCCTCCCGGGAGGAGCAGTGATCGTGCAATGTCCGATGCCTTTTGCACAAGCTCCATGGACCTGGCCGCATCCACCTGCTTGGCGCCGGTTGTCCGCGGCGCCAGGTCGCTCATGACCACGTCCGCGTCGCCTGTTTCCCGGTGCAGCACTTCCGGGTCGAGGGCCAGGACGTCGGCTTGGAGGAATCGAAAATTTGCGCCTGAAACGCGGTCAGGCACTTTCAGATCGACTCCAATCACCCTGCCTCCCGATCCGGCCTTCCTGAGGGCGTACTGGGACCATGAGCCTGGGTAACACCCCAAATCAAGGACGCGATGCCCTTCCTTAAAAATCCTGAACTTTTGATCGATTTCCTGAAGCTTATAGACGGACCGCGCCGGCCAGTGCTCTTTTCGTGCGCGCCGGGTATAGTGGTCCTCCCATTGATTACGCCTCATGTTGTGCTATCTATCACAGATGGCCGTACTTTGCAAAAAAATTAAGAGATTTTTCCCAGTACACATGCGGACGGAGGTCGCAGGTGTTTGCTGCAGGGAGAGGGTCAAACCAAGAGGTATTTTCTCCTGATCTCATCATCTTTTTTCAGGTCCTCAATATCTCCGTGGTAGCGAATCGCGCCGTTATCGATGATGTATCCTCGATCGCTCATCTTCAACGCAACCTTTTGATTCTGCTCGGCCAACAGGACCGTCAACCCCTTTTGCTTGAGTTTGACGATTCGCTCGCCAAGGTCCCGGACCACCATGGGTGCGAGACCCTCCGTGGGCTCGTCCAGCAGCAGGAATTCAGGATTGGTGATAAGGGCTCGGGCGATGGTCAGCATTTGCTGCTCACCGCCGCTCAGAAAGCCGGCCTTCCGGGAATCGATGTGCCGCAAGGCCGGGAAAAAATCATAGAGGCTCTCCTTGTCCCACATGCCGAGGCCGGTCGGGTCCCTTTTTGAGATCTCAAGGTTTTCACCGACCGTCAGATCGGCAAAGACCCGTCGATCATCGGGGACGTACCCGATGCCCTCCCTGGCCAGTTGATACGGTTTCCTGCCGGCGATGTCTTTTCCCTTGAAGCGGATGGACCCTCTGCGGGGAGGCGTCAGTCCCATGATGCTTTTCATGGCGGTGCTCTTTCCGGCCCCGTTTCTCCCCAGAAGGGTGACGATCTCGCCCTTCCTGACCTCGAGGGAGACGTCGAAAAGGATATGGCTCAGCCCGTAAAAGGTATGGATGTTCTCTACTTGGAGCATCAGTCCGAGATCCCCAGGTATGCTTCCTGAACCTGCCGGTTGTTCCTGATCTCATCCGGCTCTGCCTGGATAATGGAATTTCCCTGATGCATCACCATGATCTTGCGGGCGATGGAAAACACCAGTTCCATGTCATGCTCGCAGAACAAAATGGTCAGGCCCAGCTCCGAACTCAGGCGCTTGATCAGTTTTATTGTGCCGGCGGTCTCTTCGGGCGACAACCCGGATGTGGGCTCATCCATTATCAACAGGTCGGGCTGGTTGCCCAGCGCAATGGCGATTTCCAGGACCTTCCGGTCTCCGTATGAGAGGGACCCGCCTATCCTTTCCGCCTTGTCCGCCAGGCCCACGCTGGCCAGAATCTCTCTTGTCTCCCGGACCGATTGATGCGCGGCCGGTGAGAAAAGCATGCGGGTCTTGTTCTGATGGGAGAGGACCGCTACCTGCACATTTTGAAAAACGGTCAGGCGGTGAAAGAAATTCACCACCTGGAACGACATGCTGATGCCTCTTTTGCATATTTTATGGGGAGGCAGGCCGGTAATATCGCTCCCCTTGAAGACTATTCTTCCCCTGTCCGGCTTGAGGTGCCCGGTGATCAGCCTGAAAAAAGTGGTTTTCCCTGCACCGTTGGGGCCGATGACCGCGACAATTTCGTGCTCTTCGACGACAAGGCCCGCCCCGTTCACGGCCATGAAGCCGTCGAAAGATTTCTGGAGGGATTCCACGCGAAGCATTCGCTAAGCCTCCGGGACGCGGGCGCCGTCCCGCGGTTTGAACTTTTCCAGAAAATAGCCCATGATCCCTTCAGGCAAAAAGAAGATGAGCAATATCAAAATGATGCCAAGAACCAAGGTCCAGTATTCCGTATAGGTGCCCACAAAGATCTTGAGGGACTCCGTTATGGCCGCCCCCAGAATAGGCCCCGCAAAGGTAAACCAGCCTCCGAGAAGACACATGATGAATATCTCCAGGGAAAGGTACCAGAACAGGAGGTCCGGGAAGACCGACCGTTCCAGGACGACATACAGGACCCCGGCAATTCCCGCGAAAAAGGTGGCTATCACGATGGCCATGAGCTGATGGTGTCTGACGTTGATGCCCAGGGCCTCGGATCTTTCGGGGTTGTCCCGGGTGGCTCGCAGGGAAACGCCGAAGGGCGAGTGCAGAATGAAATACATGGCAATCAGGCAGAGGACCAGCAGGATCAGAATAAAGTAGTAGGAGCCGGTTACGGAGGTGAGAAATGAAGGCACGGAAATGCCGGAGATGCCGTCGTCGCCTCCTGTCAGGCTGTACCACCGGAATCCGACGGCCCAGATGAGAGACCCCAGGGATATCTGCAGCATTCCGAAGTAGAGTCTTGTGAGCCTCACGCAGAACCAGCCTATGAGGAGGCCGGTCGCTGCCGCCGTCAGGGGCGCGGCGAGAAAAGCCACCCATACGGGCAAGGAGGTCCTGGTGATAAAAAGCGCAAAGGTATATGCGCCCACACCGTAGAAGACCCCGTGATGAAACTGAAACATCCCGCCGTGGCCGACCAGCATGTTCAAGCTCATGGCCAGGAGGGAGATGACAAAGATGAGGGCAAGCGCATAGGTGTAGAATTGCGGGACGATCATGGGTAGGACCAGCAGAGCGGCCAGGCATACTGCAGAGAATCTAATGGATTTTGAACTGGGAATCCCCTTGGCCAAATTCTGTTCCTGTCTACCAGACGGATTTGAGCAGCCCCTTAGGGCGCCAGATTAGCACGATTACCACTGCGGCATACGGAAAAACAATGGCGAATTGCGGGAGGAAAAGGATACCGAAGGACTGGGTCAATCCAAAGATGAGCGACCCTGCCAGGGCCCCCCACATATTCCCCAGTCCCCCGATGGTCACAATGAGAAAGGCCTCCATGATGATGTCATGGTCCATTCCCAGCGTTATGCTGATGGTTGGAGCGACCAGTGCCCCGCCCAGACCTGCCAGAAAGCATCCGAACACGAAGGCAAAGGCAAAAACCCAGCTCACGTTGATGCCGATTGCCCCCACCATTTCTCTGTCCACCGCGGCCGCCCGGGCAATCTTTCCGATCCTGGTCTTGTTGGAAAAGAGCCAGAGCCCGATCGCCACCAGGGGACCCAGGAAGAGAAGAAACAGGTTGTAGCGGGGGAAAGGCGATCCGAACAAATTTACCGATCCCCGAAGCATCGCAGGCGCCGTGGTGGATCGGTAGGTGGCGCCCCAGGACATTTTTACCAAGTCCCCAAGCACGAGCATCAGGGCAAAGGTGAACAAGAGCAGCATGAGGTGTTCCCTCTCGTACAGGTGACAGAAGAGGGTCCTCTCCGCTATGAAGCTCACCAGGGCCACCACGAGCGGGGCCAGCAGGAGCGCCAGCCAGAAACCCAGGGCGCCGCCGCCCAACAGCCTGGAGATGCTGAAGGCGGAAAACGCCCCGATCATATACAACGACCCGTGAGCCACGTTGGGGATCCTGAGCACCCCCAGGATAAAGCTGAGCCCGGACGTGACAATAAACAGGACCATTGCCAGGCTCAGTCCCACAAGCAGCTGGCTGACCAGGGCGGGGGTTGTAAATCCTTGTGCGGGTCCCATTGTTATGCCTTGAGGCCGACTGCACTCCGGGGGCAGCGGCCGCCTATTTTCCCCTCATCTTCATAACGTCAGCGCATGAGGGCATGACCTCGGCGCCGGTCAGCGTTACGATATCTTTGGCGATGAGGAACTTGTACGTGGGGGAAACAGCGGTTATGCCGAAATACTCGGGAAGAACGGCTTGATGGTCGCAAGCCCTCATTTCCACTTCCCCGCCGGCAGGGCTCTTGACCTTCAGACCTTCCAGGGCGTCGATAAATTTCTCCTTGTTCAAAGACCCCGCCTTTTTAAAAGCCTGGGCTATGAACCGGGCGGTGATGTACCCATGAAAGGCGGAAAACCCTGGATGGTCCCCGTAGGCCGCTTCATATGCCTTGTCAAAAGCCTTGTTCTCAGGGGTGTCGGGATAGTAGAAAAGATAGTCCGTGGTGCCCATTACACCCTCAGGACCTTCAAGACCCAGCGGCTTATCGACACCGTAATCAATGGCGGTGTGGATCCAGATGGGGACTTTTTTGGCCATGCCGGTGGTCTTGATCGCCTTCATGATATTGGTCATGCTCGCCCCGCCGGTGCAGAAGATCACGGCATCCGGTTTTGCCGCCAGAATCGCGGTGATATAGGGAGTGAGATTCGGTTCCCCGGGCTTCCACCAGGACTCTCCGATCACCTTCACATCCGGCTTCAGCGCCTTGAGATTATCCCATGCCGCCTTGCCGATGGCATGGCCGTACTCATAATCGTCTCCCGCAATCCAGTAGTTGACGTAAGGTTTCCGAGAAAGGGCGACTCCGCCCGCCTTGCCCGCCATCGCCGTATTTTCACCTGTCGAAAAGGCATAGCGATTCCCCTTCTTGCCGGTGATATTCTCGCTCTTGGAAATCCAGACGATGAAGGGTACTTTGTTCGGCATGGCCACGTTCTCGGATACTGCCAGGGCGGCTCCACTGTTGATGGTGCCCACGAGGACGTCCACGTGCTCTCTCATAACCAGCTCCTTCGCCATATTCAGGGCGATGCCCACCTTGAACTTGGTGTCACGCGTGGTGAATTCTATCTTTTGCCGCAATAAGCCCTCCTTCTTTCGCCCCAATACGTCCTTCTTGTTGATCTCTTTCAGGGCCAGCTTGAAGCCGTTGAGTGCATCCCTCGCATACACCGCCGGGGGCCCGCTGTAGCAATCAATGATACCAACCTTGATGTTGCGGGCGTGGGCCTCAAGGGGCAACAGGATGAACGACATGCCGACGAGGGCCGTCGCCAGAACCCAGCTCTTCAGAAAACACCTCTGCCTCATAGTACATCCTTTTTCAGTCATCTCGGTCCTCCTTCTAAAGAGTTAGTAAGTCTCATCCGGAAACGGTCTCACATCCGTTCAAAAACACTCCCGGGCACAAGACCGCAACGAAGCCTTTTCTCCGGGTTGAAAGGCTGTTATAATCATATTATCAGCAATCTTTTTTGTTTAACATAGACAGGGAAGCTTTGCAAAAAAAAAGCATTCGCGTCACCCCGCTGATTCTCGAGGAAAAACGTAAAGGACGGTTGCAATTCCCTGCACCTGTATTACCATGGAACCCTGTACGTTGATCGCAGCCTCGAGAGATGCGTAGCGGGAGGAGGAGTGAACACTAATGGAAAAAATCCGTATTGACGGAGTAGATCTCTATCTAAGCGAACCTGACGAGTTGCCTATGGTATGGGTGGGCCAGCCCGAGCTTGTCACTCAGGTCCTTGCGGCATGGCTGGTCATAGGAGACGATGATTTTCCCCTGAATCCCAGGCTCATAGGGAAACCGGGAGTCGGCAAGACGACTCTTGCCTACCATGCCGGGAGGAGTCTTCGCCGGCCCGTGTATCTCTTCCAGGCGACCATGGATACCAGGCCCGAAGATCTCATTGTAACGCCCGTCATATCAGAAGACGGAAAAATCAAGTACATGGCCAGCGCGGTCGTCTCCGCCATGGTCAAGGGAGGGATCGCCATCATTGATGAAGGAAACCGGATGAGCGAGAAGAGCTGGGCTTCCCTGGCGCCATTGCTGGACAGCAGGCGCTACGTGGAATCGGTCGTAGCGGGAATCAAGATCAAGGCGCATCCGGATTTCCGCTTCTGTACGACGCTCAATGACGACGCCAGCACCTTTGAACTCCCCGAATATATCCACTCGAGACTCCAGCCCCAGATCTATATCGATTTTCCGGAAAGGGACGATGAACTCGAGATCCTCCGGAAGAACCTCCCGTTTGCGAACGAGGAACTCCTCAATTACGTGGTGGAATTTCTCCAGACGGCCCATGAGGCGGAAGAACGGTACTCGGCACGGGACGGGATCAACATCGCCCGGTACGCCTTGAAGCGCCTTGTGGACAGCCGTGAACGATTGACCGAAGAGGAGAAGCGCATGAAAATTCTTGTTCTCCTCAAGGAAGCGGCGTCCATGGTCCTGGACAAAACCGCGTCGGACTATTTTGGGGAAATCGTGGATGACGGTGAATTTGAAGAATAATTTTACCTGGAAAAACGTTCGTCTGGTTCCTACCCTCCATAACAGGATGGAATTCGCCATCGAGGTCCGCCGGCAGTTCGCCGCCTTTCGTCCGAACATGGTGGCGGTGGAATTCCCCGTCACGCTGGAAAAGAGAATACTCCAGGGGGTGGAGAGACTCCCCCTCCTTTCGGTCGTCTACTACGAGGAGGCCGACGGCGCCTTCACCTATCTCCTCCTGGAACCCACGGACGGAGTGGTGGAAGCATTACGGCTGGCCCTGGCGGAAGGAGTCGCCGTCCGCTTTATCGATCGGGACACGGAAGGGTACCCAATGGATTTCTCGCCCATGCCCGACCCGTATGCCGCGGCCAGAATAGGCACTTTTCTCTATGGGCGGACCTATCTCCATATCCACAGCGGAGACGAAAGATCACCGGATGATATCCTGCGGGAGAAGACCATGGCGTATCATCTGCAGCGCCTGAGCCGGGAAGCGGAACGCGTCCTTTTCGTCGGGGGTCTCTCGCATCTTCCCAGCCTCCTTCAACTTCTTGATCATCCCCAGACACAGGTCATCGGCCGCCACGAAAGGGAAGGAGTGGGCATCGCACATCTCCAGGAAGAGTCCAGCCGCGAAATTATGACAGAGATGCCCTTTCTGGCGGCCGAATACGAGCGATCGAGGATCGCGAAGCAGCCCGTCGATATTGACCGCCTGGAGGTGAACAGCCGTCTCCTGGACCTCGCAAGCGACAATTACCGGAAGAAGATCAAAGAGGAGCTGTCCCGTCCCCAACTGAAAACCCTGTACAAATTCGCCAGAAACTATGCGTTGCTTACCGGCGCGCTGGTGCCGACCTTCTATCAGCTGGTCGTGGCGGCAAGGGGTGTTGCCGACGATGATTTCGCATACGAGGTCTGGGAACTCGGCAGCCGTTACTCCTGGCAGGCGGAAGCCCCCGGGCTGCCTGTTCTCAGGCTTCGCGGCGAAGACCTGTATCTGGACCAGCAACGGATAAAATTTCACCGTCGTTTGCGGACCACGCGCAGGCGACTGGTACCGATACCGGTCAGAAAGAAGAGAAGGGAGCGAAAGCCCGGGGAATGGAAGCGGGAGTTCAATGCCCGGAGCATCTGTTCGTATCCTCCGGAGGATGTGGTGATTGAAGGGTATGGACGATATCTTCAGAAAAAGGCGCTCCAGATAAAAACAGAGGAAAGTACCCGCATCGAGCCTTTTACCAGTTCTCTGGCGGACGGAATCGATATCAGGGAGACTATCCGCGACTGGGCCCGGCAGAAGATATATGTCAGGGTGGAGAGACCGTTGCGGGGAAAGGTGGGATCCGTTGTCGTTATTTTCGATCCTGATTTCCTCGACAAGGAAGGGAAAGAGCAGTTTCCCTGGTGCGTAACCTGGCTCGGCGAACATGACCAGGAATCAGATATGGCCTTCTACAGCACGCCGGCAGGGGAAATCATGGACGGCCCGGGCATATCCAGGTGCCAGTACGGGGGATTCATGCTCGCGTATCCGCCCATGAGGGTTTACGATATCTGGAAGGACCCCTACTTTCATTTCGCGCGAAACAAGCCGGAAAGGCTCCTGATGGCGGCGCTGGATTACAGCATTGAAAAACATGTGGTTTACGTTTCCGCTACTCCTCCGTCAGGCTGGTGCAGGAGCATAGCGGCAGGGCTGGGAAAGAAGATCATCTACCTCCCGATCGGCATATTCTCCCCGGTCACCCTGAAAAAGATCCGGCGGTTTCATGTGCTGGACGGCCATCCGGTCCGGGAATTCGCCCATCACTATGTCTAGCCCGCGCCGGTAGGAGCCATCATCCGGGACGGCTTCCTTTTCCTGAAGAATATGATCAAAGGGAGGACGAGAACGGCAATATCCAGGTAGAATGATGGATAGAACAGGATGACTCCGCCCACGATGAGAACAACCCTTTCCCACCTGGAATACTTTCGCGTCGAATAGCCGATGACCCCGGCATTCAGGAAAACGATCCCTGCAAAAGTCAGGACAAATTTCGAGGCAATTATGAGAATGGCGTGCAGCAGGGTATTGTACTCCAGGATGGGCAATATGAGCGTAGCCGTCCCATAATAGGAACATATGAATGATAATCCGATCAAATACTTGGGGAGCGCTACCAGGGCCGAATAGATCCCCGTCCTGATGGGATTCGTGTCAAATACGGAAGAGGAGGCATAGATGGATAACCCGACCGGCGGCGTAACCTCGGCCAGGACGGCATAGTAGAAAAGAAACATGTGCGTTGACAGGAGCGCGGCCTTTTCCGGGATTCCTGCCACGACGGCCAGATGTTGAATTGCAGGAGCTGTCAGCGCTGCAGTCAGCACGTAGGTCGCGACCGGAGGGACGCCCATGCCCAGGATCAGGCTGAATACAGCGGCAAAGACGAGCGCGAAAAACAGGTTTCCATGGGACAGGAGCGTCAGGAACTGGGAAAACTTGGCTGCGATACCGCTGATGACCATGACCGTCATCACCACGTTCGCGCAGACCACGGCAACCCCGATGGGGATAAGGCTCCTGAAGCCGTCGGACAGTCCCTCGCCGAGTTTCTTTACGGGAGGCCTGATCCGGGGATCGATGTACGCGATGACTATAAAGAACAGAAGGGCGGCCAGAACGGAAACATTTATGGCAAACCCCCGATAGATCAGTATAATGATCAATACAATCGGTACAAAGACATAAGAGAATCTCAGATCGTACCTCTTGTTCACGTGCTGAGCCACTTCGATGGGCTCTAATTTTTCTCTTCTCACGTAGAATTCATTATACAGCCAAACCCCTGATAAATAGAGCAGCATCGGACCGATTGCCATTGCAATGATCCAGGTGTATGGGATGGAGAGAAGCTCTACCATTATGAAGGATATGGAGCCCATGATGGGAGGGGTAACGTATGCGATGGAGCCGACGGTGGCGACTATCCCCGCCGCGACATACCGGTCATATTTTGCCCTTTCATAGAGCCCCTTGGTGATGGTGGCAACGAACTGGGTATCCGCGGCGCCGGACCCTGAGAACAGCCCCATGAAGACAGCCAGAATACTTGAAGTCCTGCCGGGTGATGCGGGGCTCTTTCCCACAAGGGTCAGGGCGATGTTTGAAATGATCCGTCCGAATCCCAGAGAGGCGATCACCGCGCCAAGGGTGGTAAAATATACGAGGTATTTGAGCGAGACACCTGTTATGAGACCGAACAGCCCCGCTTCCGTCTCGCAGTAGAGTTTGCCGAGAAGCATATCGATACCGAAGCCGGGGCCGGAAAAGACTCCTGGTATGTAATTGCCGTAAATATTATAGATCATGAAGCTCAGGACCAGGATAGGAAGAACGGAGCCGATGATCCTGTAGGTAAGTCCAAGAACCAGAAATGTCTCTCCAAATGCCATGACCAGGTCGAGAGGTTCCGGAATCACCGCCCTGTAGATCAGGGCGTTGAAGTTTTTTGCCATATAGACGAACGGAAAAATGATCAGGATTGCCGATGCCAGATTGAGGAGATGGAACTTTCTGGGGAACAGGACGGGAGCAACGGCCGAAATCCAGAAAATAGTCGCGAAGACCTTGAATTGCGCATCAATATCCAAATCCAGGAATGCATACAGGAGGACAGCGGATAAAACGACAAATACCAGGCCTCCGGGCTTGAACGGGTCCGGTTTTTTGCTGAAGGTGATGAGAAACCCTAAAAGAACCAGGAAGAAGACATGGACAGCCCTTTGGAGCTCTATGATGTTGAGGAGTTCGATATGATATCTGGACCACGGAGTAAAGGGATGCACCACAATATACAGATGGTATAAGGTGGCTGTAAGCAGGATGGTGTAGATGATCTTATTTAAAACAGTCCTGTACTCCACAATAATTCAACCTTCAGCGAGTCATTTTTGATGTGAAAGACTCTGTTTCCCAGGGTCAATCTCATCCCTTTCATCGAGCTGAACGATAATGAAGTCCTCCTTTCCTTTTTTAATCTCTCATTGATATCGTAGGTTCCGTCGGTATAGTAATTTTCGGTTGCTTCGTTGGTTTTCATATGAAAGTTATTGAAATCCCTCGAAAGTGAGAAAGAGATATCCACCTTGGCCCCCGTTACCGAATTGATGAATTCAACGTTCCCCTTATCCCAGCTCCAAAACAGGTAAAACGCCTTTCCGCTGTCCGAGGTAATGACGACCGGCCGTGAAAATGTGAAGAAACATGCGACAACGAGCAGGGAAATCAAAAAGAGGACAAGCGTCCTCTTTTTGATTTTTTTGGCAGCCGGCAATTACTGAGCTGCCCCGATTTCCTTGAAATATTTGACGGCTCCCGGGTCGAATGGAATGGTCGTCTTGCCGATGAATTTTGCCGTATTTTCGGCGGTGGTCATCCTGGCCGGTTTGATGGCCCGGTGGAGTTCATCCAAGTGGGTGAATACCGCCTTGACCATATCATAGGCAATGTTGTCCGGAAGGCTGGCGGGTGCCAATACCCAGTTCCAGAATCTCAGCGTAGGGGTATCCGATTCTGATTCATAAACCTTGCTCGAAATGACACCGCTCTCTGCAAGTCCTGAAAAATGTTTATCGAAATATTTGACGACATTACTGTCTTTGGGAATGGATACAAAGGCTACGGTTTTATTCCGCCTCTTCAATGTGGTAGCCAGCTCCACAATGGAACCCGTGGGCAAGCCCCCTGACCAGAAATAGGCATCGATCGTTCCGTTCGATAATGCCTCGGCTGATTCCTTGGCCCCCAATTTCTCCCACTTTTTGAACGAGCCGGGTTGAACGCCTCCCGCCTTCAATACCAGCATGGCGGTATACTCGGTCCCCGAGCCCGGCGCTCCGGTAGAGACCCGTTTGCCTGCCAGGTCCTTGACCGTCTTGATATCCCTGTCCGCTGTGGTGACAATCTGCAGATAATTGGGATACATCATCCACAGGATTCTCGATGGGGCATGTTTTTCCTTGAATTTCGGATGAAGCCCCATATAGGCCACATAGGCGGAGTCCGGCAAAGAGGTTGCACAGAAATAGATTCCCTTCGCGGGATCCGTTTTGTCCCGCAAAAGCAGATTGTCGTCGATGGACGCGGCAGTCTGGATGGCAGTGGCCTGATAGGGGGTGTTCGCACTTATGATGGCCGCTATCTGCGTTCCATAATAGAGATAGACGCCGCCGATTCCGCCGGTTGCGAAAATAATCTTGATTTGTTTTGCATATGCAGTAGACGAAAATGCCATCAGGCAGATCAAGGTCCCTAAAAGAAATCTCCTCTTCATTTCAATTTCCTCCTGATTTTCTGGGTTGATCCAAACACGTTGCGCCGAAGCAGCTCTCGGCACGTGCCGGTGTGGGAAAAACAGCGCCGGGAGGGCATCTTGATCGTGTGCGAAGCTCGATCGGTGAGGGACATCTCAGAATCCAGAGGAATCCCTTTCCTCTCCTCCGGGCGTTGGGGAAATCTGGCGACAGCTGTCTCAAGTAGCGGTTAGACCCATAAAACCCGACAAGCCGCTCTACCATGCAGGCTTTCGCGAAAGGGCGTTACGGGGGCTTTTCGATCTTCCGGGCGCCGAAGCAGCCGGGCGGAGAATGGTGAGTATTCATGGCCACAACCTCACGGCGCGGGTGCAATGAGTGCACGGGTTTGCAGAGTCTCATGAATACTCCTGATGTTGTTTTTGTCAAGCTAAAACTTCTCATCCTGATCCACCATCAACCAGGTATCATCTGCTGCGTTGTCTTCGTTCGCTCCTCCTTGCGACGTATCGTTCTACGCGCCTCAGTCGTCGCTCCGAGGCTCCCCTTCCGGCAACAGGAGCGTGAACGTGGTGCCCTTCCCCGGCTCGGTCTCGAAAGAGAGGTCTCCCCCATGTTCTTTGGCAATCTTTTGGGTCACGGGCAGGCCCAGGCCCGTCCCCTTGTATCCCTTGGTGGTATAAAAATCCTTGAAGAGTTTTTCCCGGGTTTCCCGTTCAATACCGGTTCCGTTGTCTATCACCCGGAACCTGACACCCCAGCCGGAAGGCTTGTCCGTCATAATCCGTACCAGGGCGTTTCCCTTTACGATACCTTCGAGGGTGCACGCGTCAATGGCATTGCTGACCAGGTTCAGGAGGGCTCGATGTACGGCGGTTCTGTCCATGGCTACCTTCCCGAGGCCCTTTCCCAATTCCGGAACCAGGACCACCCGGGACAGACCGGCGCGGTCCTGCATCAGTTCCAGGATTCCCGTGACGATCTCATTGGGGTCGATTCGTTCATAGCGGGGTTTCCTGTCACTGGAATAAATGAGCATATCCGTGACGATGTTGGAAATCTGGTCGATATTTCTCTCAACCATATCCCAGCCTTTTTTTGTCAGGTCAAGATCCTGCTTCGACATGGCGGAATCAATCACATAGGCGCCCCCGCGAAGCCCGTTCAGGATATTCTTGATATAATGAGCCAGACCGGCAACGGTTCGCCCGATAGCCGCCATTCGCTGGGCCTGCTCCTTTTCTTTCTGAAGACGGTGAATTTCACGGAGATCCTGGATGAAAACCACGCTTCCCACTTCCTGCCCCTTTTCATAGAGCAGGGTCCCTGAAAACCTGAGTGGTATGCTGTCTCCGTCCTTTTTCCTGCCCTCGATCTCCATGTCAATGATCTTGCCGGGCGGCCCGTACTCGCTCCCGTAAAAGGCAGTACGAACGACCTTTGCCGTTCCCCTGGAAAGGATTTCCTGATATTTCATTTTCCCCAGGATTTCTTCAGGGCCGTATCCAAGCATCCGGGTCGCGCCGCGATTGAAGATTACGATCTTTCCCCTTGCATCGGTGGCTATGATACCGTCAATGGAATTCTCAATGAGATTTTGCACGAATGCCTCTCGCCGCCTGATCTCCTCGGTCATCCTGACCCGTTCGGAAAAATCCTGGTAGGTAACAATGGCGCCCTGTACTGCCCCTGAATCGTCCTTTATGGGCGCTGCGTTGAAATAGAGGTAAGTTCCGTTCTTCCCCAGATGGGCAAAATAGTGTTCGGCTTCAAAGGCGCCTTCGACGATCGGAGACCTTCGCAAATGCATTTCCCGGTAGAGTTCCCGGATCTTCTCCAGATCCCCGTCGATGATGAGATCGGCGAGAATTTGTCTTTTTTGGGGGAAGAAGGGCTCCCAGTGGCGGTTGGTCCCGATCATTTCTCCCGCGGGGAAGCCCGTCAGATTTTCAACCGCCTTGTTCCAGAAAACGATTTTGTGGTCCCTGTTGAGGACGAACATGGGAATCGGCGTCCCGTGAAGGATGCCCTCTGCGGTCTTCCTCTGCCGTCTTGCCTCCCTTTCCGCCTCGAGGCGTTCTTCTCCCTCCTGCTGGGCCTTGAGTTTTTCCTCCTCGAGGCGAAGAACGTCCCAGAACAGCCTGGCAACAGTATGGTCCATCACCTGGACCTTGGACGGTTTCTCTCTCTGCAGCTCCCGACTGACTTGGGGATTGCCCGTCAGTTCAATGATGAGATTGAGATCTTCGAGGTTGAATAGATTGCGGTAATCGTGGGTAGTATAGATATTGAGAGATTTGGCTTTTTTTAAGGCCGGGGCATCGGCGTCGATATCGGCGATCCCGACAAGGTTCATTTGCAGCTGCCGGAGACGATCCATCGAGATCATGTCCATGAGGGCCAGGCAGCCCGGACCTCCTCCGACAATTGCTACATTGAATGACGTCATACCCTGGGCCGCTCTTGTCTGATGCCGGTATCCATGACCAGCCAGGAAGAATGCACGCTTGCGAGTGCAGGATCTTCAGTCGAGAAGCTCCTGTACAAGCTTCAGGAGGCGTTGTGGATCCACCGGTTTTTCTATGTATCCATCGGGCCTTGGTACCGCGTCACCGGTATCGCCGGAGGCTGGTTTCTTGAAAAAATGTTCCAGATCGATGCCGGTTTCGCCTGAAACCCCCGTTACCATGATGACCGGAATCCTGGCCAGATCTTCATCCGATTTCAGATCATTCAGGAGAGAGATGCCGCTCTTTTCCGGCATCATCAGGTCCAGGAGGATCAAGTCCGGTCGTTCAGCAGTGGTCTTTTCGAATCCCTCCTGCCCGTTCCGGGCATCAAGCGCCTCGAAGCCGTGATCTTGAAGCACCGTAGATAAAAAGAGAACGACATCGGGATCATCATCCACGATCAAGATTTTCCTGGACATGTCAAATCTCCATCAAGCATTCATTTTTTCCCATTCCATGAGACAATATACGCTGTTCTTCCTGAAGTTTATATCCCGCTGCCCTGCGCAAGTCAAGACCATCTTCCCTGACCACCGGCAAAGCATCATCTCCACTCCAAGACGGGATTTCGCAGAGCTCAAGCCGCGTCGATGTCGCTCGCTCCTCGTTCACCCCGCTGGGAACGGGACCTCTCTCTGAACTCCCCTCTGACAACTGCATGATGCTTCCAGCGCTGAGGGAGCAGAGTCACAGGAGCGTTTCTCTTGACATTGGAGCAACTCGTTGCCATGTTTATAATTAATCGATTTTGCCGGGAGTATCCAATGAGTCCTAATCGGGAAACGCAAACCCAGATCATACTGGACAGTATTGCCGACGGTGTTTTCACCGTCGATTTAGACTGGAAAATCACCTCGTTCAACAAGGCGGCCGAAAAGATCACGGGCATCATGAAAGATGAGGCCGTAGGCCGCCACTGCTGGGATGTGTTCAGGGCCAGTATCTGCGAGACCAGCTGTTCATTGAAACAGACCATGGAGTCGGGAGACCCGGTCGTGGATCAGGCGATATTTGTCGTCAATTTTGAGGGGGAACGAGTGCCTGTCAGTATTTCAACAGCACTCCTGCAGGAAGCTGACGGGACCGTCATCGGCGGCGTTGAAACCTTTCGTGATCTGACCGTGGTGGAAGAACTCCGGAAGGCCCTCGGTCAACGGCATTCGTACTTTGACATCATCAGCAAGAATGAGGAGATGCACCGACTTTTCCAGGTCCTGGAGCAGGTAGCCTCAACGAACAGCACCGTTCTGCTCCAGGGAGAAAGCGGCACGGGCAAGGAGTTGTTCGCGCGCGCGATTCACTCACTGAGCCCGAGGAAAGACGGCCCCCTCGTCACGATCAACTGCGGCGCCCTGCCCGATTCGCTGCTGGAATCGGAGCTCTTCGGGTACAAGGCCGGGGCATTTACCGATGCGAGGAGAGACAAAGCAGGCCGGTTGGCCCTTGCGGAAAAGGGCACCCTGTTCCTGGATGAAATCGGGGATATCTCTCCGGCCCTGCAGGTCAGATTGCTCCGCGTCCTCCAGGACCGCATCTACGAGCCGCTCGGAAGCACAAAACCGGTCAGGGCCGATGTTCGAATCGTTGCGGCCACCAACCAGGATCTTGAAAAGCTCGTGGAGAGGGGCCGGTTTCGCCAGGACCTCTATTACCGGATTAATGTGGTAAGACTTTTCCTTCCTCCCCTCAGAGACCGAAAGGAAGATATCCCCCTTCTTGCAGACCATTTTATCCGGAAATACAACCGCCTGAACAAGAAGGACATTAAGCGGCTTTCTCCCGAGGCCCTTGGCCTGTTGATGGCGCATGATTTTCCCGGAAACATCCGAGAACTCGAGAATATACTGGAATACGCCTCTGTTGTCTGCAAAAACAGCATTGTTGATCCAAAGCACCTGCCGGGATATCTCCTTCCTCCGGATGCGGTTTCGGCCGGGCAGGGCGAGCCTGCCATGTCTCGCCCTGCTTCCTGGAAGGAGGTGGAAAAAGGGTTTATCCTGGCCTCCCTCAGGAAGAACAACTGGAACAGGACAGCTACCGCGCAGGACCTCGGTATCCATCCCACCACTCTCTGGCGCAGGATGAAGCGATTGCACATACAAACCAGGGCCACTTGATTTCAGCAACAGGACAACTCTGTCCGAAGCCGGTTTTTACAGGAGAGCAGGAGAACGGGATGTTCCCCAAGCAGAGGGAATAGGCCGTTTTTCTGCTCAACGGTCTTGACTTTTTAACAGAGCGCTGTTTCGGAGAGCGATGCCGGCAAGAGGCAATTCAACCGCTGGTATGCATTGCATAATTGCAGTTTTCCTGCTCTGAAATATTGCATTAATGCAATATTGTGTCTATAGTGTGTACCGGGTTGTTTTTTGATGTTGTAAATAATGTCTCTTATGTTAGGTGCTTGCACTCATTTTATCTCCGGGGAAGAAAATGGCACGAATTCTGCTCAAGTATTATCCACAGCTTGCACCCCGAGGTGCAGAAGACAACAGGATTGCATAGAAGAGTGGTTCCATGACATTTCACCTGGATTCTGCTCTTCGCGCGGGTTTCCGGTTTAGACATGACGAAGAGATCGGGTACATGAGGCTTTTCGAAGCCGGCCCGGCAAAGAAAGGGGAATGATGATGAGAGTAGCGGTAAGTGCCGACGGGAAGGATTTGGACGCATCGATCGATCTGCGTTTTGGACGATGCGCCTTCTTTATTGTGGTGGAAACAGAGGACATGACTTTTGAAGTTTTCGACAACGAAAACATTGCACTGGGAGGAGGGGCAGGCATCCAGTCTGCCCAGTTTATCGCCGCCAAAGGTGTCCAGGCAATCATTACTGGAAATTGCGGCCCGAATGCCGTAAAGACGCTCAATGCGGCCGGGATCAAAATCATTTTGAGCCAGTCAGGCACCGTGCGCGAAGCAGTAGAGAAATACAGGAAGGGCCTCCTGGATACGACCAGCGAAGCCAATGTAGCGGACCACTATGGAACCTCAGGTGGTTCATCAAATCCCGAAACCTTCAGCCGCCGTACTGGTGGATGCATGGGAGGCGGAAAAGGCATGGGCCGCGGCATGGGTATGGGAGGCGGCATGGGTCGAGGCATTGGGGGAGGAAGAGGCATGAGCCGTGGCAATGATGAAGAGCTTTCTTCCCTGAAGAATCAAACCGAACAACTCCGCAGGCAGATTGACGTCATCGAATCAAGAATAAAAAACCTGGAAAAACGATAAGCAGATCGAAGAGATATCCGTATGAAGCTGGCTGTTCCATATTGGGAAGGGAAGGTTTCCCCGGTGCTGGATACCTCCACCAGGCTTCTGGTTCTGGATTTTGAACGAGAAAAAGAGGTATCCAGAAATGAGCTTCTGCTTTCCGAATCCGATCTCGGCCGCCGGTGCAGCCGCATTACGCAATCGGGTGTTGAAATACTCATTTGCGGGGCCATTTCAAGGCCGCTTTATCGCATGCTCGAGGCCGCTCATGTCGACGTCATCCCATGGATATCCGGGCAGGTGGAGGAAGTTGTCTCGGCATATCTGGATCGAACGCTGAACCGCAAGAGGTTTCTCATGCCGGGCTGTCGATGGCAGGGAGGAAGTGGAAGGCATGGCGGGAAAAAGTGTATGAAAGGAAACTACTCAGACGGATAAACTGCAGGCATTCAGCCTGCGGTAACAGAAGAAGAAATCAGGAGAAGAGAAATTAACGCGAAAAGGGAGGACATGAGTTCATGGCAAACGAAGGAGAAAGCTGCGGCTTCAGCAGCCGGCAGGATGAACACAAGAAACAGGACAGGGAAATCACGGAAAGGCTTTCCCATATCAAGAATAAGATTCTTGTCATGAGTGGAAAGGGCGGCGTTGGAAAAAGCAGCGTTGCCGCCTACCTTTCAGTGAGTCTGGCTAGGCGGGGATATAAAGTTGGCTTGATGGATGTGGATCTCCATGGGCCCAGTATTCCCCGTTTGCTGGGTCTCAGGGGAACCATTCGGCCCGGAACCCTGCAATCCAAGGCAAAGCCCATCGAATACATCCCCAACATGGAGGTTATTTCCATTGAACCTCTTATGGGTGAAGACAAGGACCAGGCCACCATCTGGAGGGGACCCCTCAAAATCGGCGTCATTCGGCAGTTCATCGCCGATATTGAATGGAGTGACCTCGACTATCTTATTGTTGATTCGCCTCCGGGAACCGGAGACGAACCGCTGACCGTTGCCCAGACTATTCCGGACGCTGAGGCACTCATCGTTACGACACCCCAGGAGATTTCCCTGGCAGATGTAAGAAAATCCATTCATTTCTGCCATCAGGTCAATATGACAGTGCTGGGCCTGGTGGAAAACATGAGCGGTCTTGCATGCCCGCACTGCGGAAAGGTCATAGATCTCTTCAAGACCGGAGGAGGAATGATCACCGCAAAAAAGGAAAATGTGAGGTTTCTCGGGAGCCTCCCGTTGGAGCCGACGGTTGTTCAAAACGGGGATGCGGGAAACATGGCCTTACTCGACAGGCAAGATCTCGATTTCAGCCGTTCCTTCAGCGAGGTTGTGGACAAGATCCTTCAGATCCACAAAGACAAGGTAGCCTTTCCCATCACACAAGGCGGTGCCGGCGGTCGGTCGGAAAAAAATGACGCAAATGGGCAAAGGACCCTTGTCATTCCGGTGGAGGACGGCAAACTCTCCCCGCACTTCGGACACTGTAAGCAGTTCGCTTTTATTGAGACCGAGAAGGGGAAGATAAAGGCACAGGAGATGAAGACGCCGCCTCCCCATGAACCGGGCGTGTTACCCCGCTGGCTGTATGAGCAGGGGGCAGACGTCGTTATAACCGGCGGCATGGGGGAGCAGGCCCGGCAGCTCCTGAAGGAAAAAGGCATCGAGGTGATTACCGGTGCGCCCATGGATTCGCCTGAAACAATAGCGAATCAATTTCTTTCCGGCTCACTTGTCACCGGCAGCAATGCCTGTGACCATTAAGAGGAGGATATGTTATGGCGCCAAGAGGACAGGGAACCGGCGGAGGAAGAGGACAGGAGCCTTCCGGACGCGGGAGGGGAATGGGCGGAGGCCGCGGCCTCGGCCCCGGAGGAGACTGTGTTTGCCCTAATTGCGGCGAAAAGAAGTCCCACGAACGAGGGACGCCGTGCTTTGAGATCACCTGTCCAAAGTGCGGCACCCCCATGACCAGGGCATAAGGTAAAGGGCCTGAGGCATAAGGCGTAAGGCACAGGGAAGAAAACTGCCGTGTCTTCAACCGGACGAGAATGGCATGGGCCTGCAACAAGTCATGAAAGGAGGAAGGAGGGTTACGGCAAACTCCGGATTCAAATATGATTATCAGTGTAGCGAGTGGAAAAGGGGGCACGGGAAAAACCACCGTGGCCACCAATCTTGCCCTGTCATTGGACAGGGAGGTGCAATTGCTCGATTGTGACGTGGAAGAGCCAAACGCCTATCTTTTTATTCATCCAACCATAGACCGTGTTGAAACAGCTACCGTGCCTGTGCCGGTGGTCGACGAAGGAAGATGCACCCTTTGCGGGAAGTGTGCTGAAATCTGCCAATTCAAGGCAATTATCGTTATAGGGAAGACTGTGCTTCCGTTCCATGAGCTCTGTCACAGTTGCGGCGGGTGTCTTGAGGTCTGCCCGGAAGACGCTGTTACCGAGGAGGGCCGAGAACTGGGAATCATTGAAGAAGGACACAGGAACGGGCTCAGTTTCGCCCATGGAAGATTGCGTGTGGGTGAGGCCATGTCACCCCCGTTGATCAGAAAGGTGCGCGCCTTTTCAAAACCGGACCGGCTGGTCATTATCGACGCGCCCCCGGGGACTTCCTGCCCGGTGATCGAGGCCATGAAGGGGACGGATTTCGTCCTCCTCGTGACCGAGCCCACTCCTTTCGGTCTCTATGACCTGAAGCTGGCCGTGGGCGCCGTGCGCGTTCTGGGCATTCCGTGCGGCCTGGTCATCAACCGGTCAGACCTGGGCGATGATAAGGTCAGAGAGTACGCGACAGAAGAAAACATCCCCATATTGATGGAGATCCCGTTTGATCGTAAGATCGCGGAGGCCTATTCAAGGGGAAAGACCATCGTGGAAGCGATGCCGGAATGGAAACAGGAATTTGTTGATTTGTATGGAAGTATAGAAAGGATAGTGAACAAGGCTGGGGGGAAGGCATCATGAAAGAGTTAGTTGTTGTCAGCGGAAAAGGCGGGACCGGCAAGACCAGCATTATTTCAGCCTTCGCTGCCCTGGCCGAAAACAAGGTCCTTTGTGATGCAGATGTAGATGCTGCCGACCTGCATCTAATCATGGCCCCCGAGATCCGGGAGCGCCACGATTTCAGAGGCGGCAGAAAGGCCTTTATCGACAACGGGAAGTGTACCGAATGCGGCTTATGCCGCGAATTGTGCCGCTGGGATGCCATAGGCGAGAACTTTGTCGTTGATGCAATCTCTTGCGAAGGATGTGGTGTGTGCTGGTATTTCTGCCCGGAAAAGGCCATTGATTTCCCGGAACAGACCTGCGGGGAATGGTATGTGTCGGAGACCCGTTTCGGGCCCATGGTGCACGCCAGGCTGGGAATCGCGGAGGAAAATTCCGGAAAGCTGGTTACCCTGGCGCGGCAGGAAGCCAGGAAGCTGGGAGAGACCAAAGGCCTCACCCTGATCCTCACGGACGGACCTCCGGGGATAGGATGTCCGGTTATCGCCTCCATCGGCGGGGCTACCGCAGTCCTCATTGTTGCTGAGCCGACGATCTCAGGCCGCAATGACATGGAACGCGTCGCACAGCTCGCCGCCCATTTCAGGGTACCGGCCCTTCTCTCCGTGAACAAGTTTGACTTGAATCCGGATGAGGCCAAAGCCATCGAGGCCATAGCCAATGAGCACAATATCAAGGTCTTAAACCGCATACCGTTTGATCCAACCTTTACAAAAGCCATGGTCGAAGGCAAAACCATAGTGGAATTTGATGGGGATTCCGAAGGAAACAAGTCCGTCAAGAAGATGTGGGACCAGGTGAAAGACTTTCTGGATTGGAAAGTTACTGGTGTCCCAAATTAAATTGTGGATGGACACTGCAACAGCAAAAGGAGGGTGCAATGGGAAGATATCTTTTCGTATTGACGAGAGGCCTTGAGGACCCCACTCGCGTGACCAGGTGCCTCCAACTCACCAAGGTGGCCAAAGAGCAGGGGAATGAAGTGAACCTCTTCCTGACGGATGATGCCGTCGTGCTGGCCAAACCAGGCATGGCCGATGCCGTGAAGGCGCCGACCGGAGATGGCGCCAAAGAATATTTCGATGTTATCCTGGAACAGGAAATTCCCATTTTCGTCTGAATCCCTTGCGCCAAGAATCGCCAGGTCGGCGAGCAGGATATTGTCAAGACAGCGCAATTTGCAGGCGCACCCAAGCTGATCTCCTTATCCGGAGGTTCGACGGTGTTCACTTTCTAGCTTTACATTTCACCCGAAAGGCGCAAATAATAGAAAAAAAAGAGGGATTGCAGAAGAGGTGTTCTTGGAAGACTATATCAAGATTGCCATACTGGATAATGAGGTGGAGGCCCGCCTGATTGAATCCATTCTCAAGGAGCGGGAGATTCCCCACATGCTTAGGTCCTACCATGACACGGCCTACGACGGCCTGTTCCAGACACAAAAGGGATGGGGAGAATTGCGCGCCCCGAAGTCTCATGAGGACGAGATCCTTGATATTATCGACGATGTCAGGATTGTTGCAGAAAGGTCATAATTTCGTTGAAGAATCAGATATCTGTCCAAACACAAACCGGCCTCTCGCGCTGCTCAGGCATTGAACAACCGGTTGTGCAGCTGCACCTTGTTGCGAAATGCCGAACGGCTGAGTTTCTGCCCACTCGATGCCCCAAGGCACAAAAGAGGAACCGAGCACAAGACCTGCCCATCCCCTTGTAGATATTTTCATCTTGCCCCCTCTTCCCATTTTGTTGTTATATAAAATCTCATAGCTTGTGTGCTTGTCAAGGGAGAGCTGTTTCGAATAAGGCGAAAGGAAAGGAGAACTCAATGAGCCTCTTTGTGGTGGATAGTGAAAAATGCAAAAAAGACGGAATCTGCGTGGACGAGTGCCCTGCACGGATCATCGCGATGAAAGACAAAGATGCACTTCCCGTGCCGGTTCACCGTGCCGAGGATTTCTGTATACAATGCGGTCATTGTGTTGCGGTCTGTCCGTATGGGGCACTTACGCATGAAGCCATGAGTCCCGAACAATGTCCTCCTGCCCGGAAAGAACTGCTGCCGGACCCGGAGTGGGTGGAACATTTTCTGCGTTTCAGGAGATCCATCCGTACCTACAAGAAAAGGCCCGTGGAACGGGAAAAGATCGCCAAGTTGATTGACATCGCCCGCTATGCACCGTCCGGCAGCAACAGCCAGCCGGTCAGGTGGCACGTCGTCCATGACCGGGAAAAAGTGAGAGAACTGGCCGGTCATGTAGTGGACTGGATGCGCTTTCTCATCAAGGAGCAAC
>CAZONI010000018.1:0-9712 GCA_964581175.1 uncultured Desulfobacteraceae bacterium | reverse complement strand
GCCCCACATAATCGTCACTCACGCACCGAGAGACGATCGGGCGGCCCCGGCGGCCCCTTCCTTCGGCCTCGGCGCCTGCTGGGCAGGCTATTTCAACACCGCTGCAACCATGTGGCCCCCCATGCAGGGTGCGCTTGCCTTGCCTGAGGGACACACCTGTTTCGATGCAATCATGATCGGCTATCCCAAATATGCATACCACCGTCTTCCCTCGAGAAATGAACCCCGCATCACGTGGCGGTAAAAGAGCTCTCGTGGAGGAATCGCGGCTTCAATGGCAGCCCATTGCCGTTATCCTGGTACTGGCCCTGATCTGGGGCGCCAACATGGCCTCCATCAAGATCGCTGCCAGGGACATGGCGCCCCTGTTCATGGCCGGCGTTCGGTCCCTGGTGGCCGGCGTCGGACTCTTCATATGGATGAAGATCAAGGGAATCAAGGTCTTCCCAAGCAGGACGATTCTTTTTCACGGCATGGTGATAGGCGCCCTGTTCGGGAGCGAATTCGGCCTCGTTTACGAGGGTCTTGAATTCACCCTTGCTTCCCGGGCCTATGTTCTGCTGTACACGGCCCCGTTCTTTGCCGCCCTGGGAGCGCACTTTTTCCTGCAGGGAGACCGTCTCAATCCCTGGAAGGCAGCAGGCCTTGCCATTGCCTTCTTCGGTGTCGTCATACTTTTTCTCGAAAAAATAGGCCCGTTTTCCGTGGAAAGCCTTCCAGGCGACCTGATGGCGCTGGCTGGCGGAGCTCTGTGGGGCGCCACGACCGTCTACGTGAAAAAATTCCTGGCATACAGAACCCGGCCGCTCCAGACCCTTTTCTACCAGGTATCCTTTTCGGCGCCCTTACTTTTTGCTCTCAGTTTCCTCATGGAATCCCCCATGGTGAAGGGTGTGTCTCTCATCGGTCTTTCCGCCCTCTTCTACCAGTGTATCATTGTTGCTTTCCTGAGCTATCTTGTCTGGTTCGAGCTGATTCATCGCTATCCGGTGAGTCTTTTGCATGCCTTTTCCTTTTTCACGCCGGTTTTCGGCGTGTTTTTAAGCGGCGTCTTGATCCTGGGGGAACCCCTGCATCTCAATCTTCTCATCTCCCTGGTGCTGGTCAGTGCCGGCATGGTCCTGGTCAACCGCAAATCCTCAAGAGACACGATACAATGAAGGAGGTTACTCTGTCTGATGAAAGATCCTGTTTGTTACTGCTTCGGATATACGGCTGAAGATATCCGGAAAGATATGGAAGAGAACGGCCGGTCGAAGATCATGGAAAAGATCATGGCCGAGAAAAGACGGGGGGGCTGCAATTGTGCAAACACCAACCCCAAGGGCAGGTGATGCCTGCCTGATGTCCGCCGGGTTGCGGAACAGGGAGGTGCCCAGCATCACGTCCAAATCACCCTCTCGAAGACATTGGGGTAGAGACGCTTCCTCATTCATTGTTCATTGGAAAAGCTAGTCCTCAGGGACCATCGAAGATTCCGCTCCGCGGGAGTCAGAGGCCAAAGGCTCTTGAACCGGCGTATTGGATTACGCCAAACCTATGTTTCCGGCGGCGCTTGGGGTTCGTCAGCGAAGAGGCGGGCGATTTCATCGGTAGCAAATGAAGGCCATGATGAGGGCTTCCCATCCCTGATGCCCTCCACGCCGGAACCTGGCTCTATGACCTCGCCGATGGCGGTCACTTCAATGCCGGCATCGCGGATGTCTTTTACGAGACTGTCCACGTGGTCCCTTTTACAGCAGATCAGGAGCGATCCCGAGCCGATCAGTCCCATCGGTGAGATGGAGAGAAGTGAGCAGATTTCCTGGGTGAGAGGATAGACCGGTATGTCCTCCATCCGGATCCGTATCCTGCATCTCCCGGCAATGCTCAGTTCATGGACCGCGGTCGCGAGCCCCCCTTCCGTAACATCATGCATGGCGGAGACGCCCTTGCAACTCGCGGCAATCCTCGCTTCTTCGAGGATGGAGAGCATTGAAAGGAAGTCCTGAGAGGCGGATATCTTCTTATGAGACAGGCCAAGCTTTCTCAGCCTTCCGCCCAATTCGCCTGCAATGATGGCGGTTCCTTCCACCGCAACCCGCTTGGTCATCAGCACCACATCTCCGGGAGCCATTTTTTTTTTGTCGATCAACTGCGATTTTTTTACGGTCGCCGCCATCATTCCTGAAACGACCGGCCTCGAAACCGTGTCCGTGATCTCGGTGTGCCCGCCGCAAATGGTGATTCCGTGGCTCCGGCAAATCTGGTGAAGTTCGCTCATGACCCGGTGAACGGCCAGTGCGCTGGTTCCCACCGGGAACAGGAGCGTGGCGAGCATCCAGCGTGGTGTCGCCCCGGACGTCGCAATGTCGTTCGCGCTGACCAGGACGGCATACAATCCGATGGAGCCGGTGACAAATGTCACGGGGTCGGTCTTGAGGATCAGGACGTCTTCTCCCTCAATATCCACGGCCGCGGTATCCTCTCCAACCGCCGGCCCGATGAATACGGAGGGGTCGTCGAAGGAAAATTCGGTGAGAAACCGTTTCAAGAGGTGATTCGGCAACTTGCCCGCGGGCAACGGTTCCCCCAGCCTGATGATCTCTTCCAGATTTTCCAGGGTAGAGATGGTGAAGGCACGTTCCACGTCGTTCTTCTTCCTGTTGTGGTTGTCCAGAAAAAGCGTGACCGCACCCGCTCTCCTCCCAGCCTCCATATCAAAGGCAAAATCTCCCACCATCAGGATATGTTCCGGCCTGATTCCCATTTTTTGAGCAGCCCAGAGAATGCCCTCGGGGTGAGGTTTCGGCTTCAGTTGATCATCCCGGGTGATCACGAGGTCGAAATCTGAAATCCCGGCACCTTCGAAATTTTCGAGGGCCCGGATCACCGTCTTCAGGGTATTCCGGGTCAATATCCCGATGAGGATGCCCCGCTCCTTCAGGTAAGGAATGACCGTTTCCGCGCCCGCGTTGGGCGTGGATATTTCAGCTCCCTCCATCTCGAACCTATCCAGCAGGCGAGAAACCTCTCGCCGGCGAACCGGATCGGTGATGCTCCTCATGTATTCGAGTACGGGAATTTCGGGAGGGCATCCGATGGCCTGCTTGATGCGGTCAAAATCGAGGGCCCCCGGCTTTGTCAGCGTCCCGTCAAAATCGAACAGGACCATTCTAATATGGTTTTGTGTCCGCGGTTCCATAAACAAAAAAATAGCCCCCGAAAAAATTATTATCAAGCAAGAAAGCAAAAAGGGAAAAGGCGGTTGCCCCGGAGCCGCCATGATGATAAAGATTCCTCCTATGGAACGATCGCGTTTTCCCTTCAGAACCACGCTGCACCACTTCCGGCCGCTGGCGGGCTATTTCATCGAAAACCGCTGGGCGCTCATCATCGGCCTTGCCTGCTTGCTTCTTGTCGATTTGCTGCAACTGATCATTCCACTGATTATCAAGAAAGCCGTCGACCTGCTCACCAGGGGAATTGCGACTCCCTTCGTCCTCTTACAAGAAGGGCTCGTCATTGTTGGAATCGCGGTTGCCATCGGGCTCCTGCGCTATATATGGAGGCACCTCATTTTCGGACATTCACGGAGAGTGGAGCAGGACCTGCGAAACCGCCTCTATGCCCACCTGCAGACCTTGTCTCCGTCATTCTACAACAGAACAAGAACCGGAGACCTGATGGCACGGGCCGTAAATGATATCAACGCCATCCGAATGGCAACAGGCATGGGGCTTGTGGCCCTGACGGACGGAATCGTTCTCGGCCTTGCCTCCGCCGGATTTATGATCTCGATCAGCCCGCAGCTCACCGCCATCTCGCTTATCCCCGCTCCGATTATCGTCCTCTGCACCAGAATACTCACACGGCGCATGTCCACGGGATTCGAAAAGGTGCAAAGGACCTTTGCCGATGTGACAGAGCGGGTGCGGGAGGCCTTCGCAGGCATACGGATCGTAAAGGCGTTCAATCGCGAGGAATGGGAATACGGCCGGGTGAGGGACGAAGGAGAACGATATGTCTCCGAGAACCTGGACCTCGCGAGAATCCTGGCCCTGTTTTTCCCCCTGATGGTTTTGTTTACGAACCTGGGGCTGGCCATAGTTCTGTGGATGGGGGGTCGGCTGGCAATCGTGGGAAAGATCAGCACCGGCGACTTCGTTGCCTTTATCAGTTATCTGAACCTGCTCACATGGCCCATGATGGCAATGGGGTGGGTGACGAACCTTGTGCAGCGCGGATCTGCGTCCATGCAGCGAATCAACGCGATCCTCCAGGAACAGACCGATATCAGGGAACCTGCAGCACCCATCACCATTGCGAAGGTACGTGGAGAGATAGAGATACGGGGTCTGAGCTTCCGATACCCGGGCAAATCCTCGCCGCAACTGAAGGATATACACCTTCATATTGAGCCCGGCGAAACAGTGGCTTTCGTGGGCAAAGTCGGTTCCGGCAAGACCACGCTCTTGAAGGCAATGGTCAGGCTCATCGAGACGCCTGCGGGGACCTGTTTCCTGGACGGGCACGATGTATCCCGCCTCTCGCTTCGATCCTTGCGGCAAAATATCGGATTCGTCACCCAGGATGTTCTGCTCTTCTCGGACACCGTTCAGAAAAATCTCCTCATGGGCCGAACAGGGATCAGCGGAGAAGACCTGGACAGGGTCCTGGACATCGCGACCATGAGGGAAAAAGTGGCATCCCTTGGGCGCGGTCTGGAAACAATGCTGGGAGAGCGGGGCATAAGCCTGTCGGGCGGGCAGAGGCAGCGTCTCACGGTGGCGAGAGCCCTTGTCGGCGATCCCCCCGTTTTGATCCTGGATGATGCTTTTTCCATGGTGGATACCAGCACGGAAGAAAGGATCCTGAACGGCATCTTCAGCACCAGGAAAGGGAAAACCAACATTATCGTCTCCCATAGGCCTTCATCTCTGGCCCGTGCAGACAGGATATTCGTCATGCAGGAAGGAGAGATCGTGGAACGGGGAACTCCGGAAGGCCTCCTTGAAAGGGGAGGGGTCTACACCAGGCTCTACGAGGAAAAGAGCCTGGCCGAGGCGCTTGGGACTTTAGAGTAGTGAAAGGGTAATCGAATGCTCTGGGATTATGGATACATGGAGGAAGGCAAGCTGGGGAAGCCTTACAATATCCGGCTCCTGAAAAGGCTTCTCGCCTATGCCTCTCCCTACAAGAAAATCATGATCTTCGCGCTCATCCTCTCAGTCCTGATCACCCTCTTTGATCTTACCACTCCCTATCTCACCAAGATCGCAATCGACCGGTATATCGTTTCCACCTGGTACAAGGTTTTTTTCGAACAGCCTGAAACCCGATCTCGAGGCATCTTGCAGAAAAAATACATGCCGCTTCTCATCAAGAGCAAAGACGGCGGCTTCGCGATCATCTCCCGCAGGAATCTCAGAAAAATTGACCCGGCCGAACTCCATGTGCTTCGGACCGGCGGGCAAATCTCTAGCACGGAATATTACCGCATCATTCCCGATCCGGAAAATGCTGCAGTCCTGTCCCGCTTGCGGCCCTTTCCTGAAAAGATGGCGGATGGTTCCGTCCTGGCAACCGCAAACAGCCTCAGGGACCTTCCCGCGAAAGAAATTGCGACCCTCCGCAGGCGGGACCTGGGGGGCGTGGCGGCCGTGGGAGGAATCCTCCTGATCCTCCTCTGCCTGGCGTTTGGACTGGGATACGGAGAATTCTACTTCCTGGAATATGCGGGCCAGCATATCATGCAGGATATCCGGCTCAAACTCTTTGAGACCATCCAGAGACAGGCAATCAGGTTCTTTGACCGGCAGCCCCTCGGCAGGCTCGTCACCAGGGTCACGAACGATGTGGAGAACCTCAATGAGATGTTCAAAACCGTGCTGGTCACCCTGTTCACAGACATTTTCATCGTGGTGGGTATCTTTGCCATTCTCCTGTATCTCAACTGGAAACTGGCGCTGATCTGTTTCCTTCTCATGCCCCTGGTTTCCGGCATCACTTTCCTCTTCAGCACCATGGCGCGTGAGGTCTTCCGCGACCTCCGCATAACCGTTGCCAAGATAAACGCCTTCCTGCAGGAGCGCCTGAACGGGATGCAGGTAATCCAGCTCTTCTGCGCGGAGAAGAGTCAGTTTGAGACCTTGAAAAAGATTAATCACGAGAATTTCCTCGCGGGCATGAGGCAAATCAGGATCTTTGCCATGTTTATGCCCATCATGGAGATCCTGTCGTCCTGCGCTATCGCATTGCTGCTCTGGTATGGAGGCGGGCGGGTGATCCAGGAACAACTTACCCTCGGGGCACTGGTAGCCTTTATCAGCTATATACAGATGTTTTTCAAACCCATCCGGGATATTTCTGAAAAATATAACATCATGCAGTCGGCCATGGCCTCCACGGAGAGGATCTTTCAATTCATGGACTACCGGGAATACATCCCTGATCCGGAAAAGGCCCGAACGCCATCCCGGCAGGAAGGCCATCTCTTGTTTGAGGATGTTTCCTTTTCCTATGATGGAAAAGAGACGGTCCTCCATGACATTTCATTTGAGTTGAGGCCCGGAGAAACCCTCGCCATTGTCGGCCCCACCGGGGCCGGCAAGACCACCATAGTGAATCTCATCGAAAGATTCCATGATCCCGACAAGGGTTCGGTTTTCCTGGACAGCGTAGACCTCCGGGATCGGGAAAAGCGGGAACTCCGGGAGCAGACGGGATTGGTGATGCAGGATGTGTTTCTCTTTGCGGGCACCCTGGCTGATAATATCACTCTCGGCAGGATGAAGGTAGATGCGGCTGTCATGGAGCAGACGGCCGGGCTGGTAAACCTGGAATTTATCGCAAAAAAAATGCCCGGCGGATGGGGTCAGGAAATCGGGGAGGGAGGCAGCACCCTTTCCGCGGGAGAACGGCAGCTCCTCTCTTTTGCCCGGGGTCTTGCCGCCGATCCCCCTCTCCTGATCCTGGACGAGGCGACCTCCAGCGTGGATCCTGAGACGGAAAATCTCATCCAGGGCGCCATCTCGCGCATGACCGCCTCCCATACGACCCTGGTCATCGCGCACAGGCTTTCCACGGTCCGCAACGCGGACCGGATCTTGGTGCTTCACAAGGGAAGGATCCGCGAGCAAGGCACCCACGAGCAGTTGATGGCTCAAAAAGGCATCTATTTCAAATTGCATCAACTCAGGAGCCGCTGATTGTTGCGCGCTTTCGTCCATTGCTAGGTGCGGGCACCCTTATCGAGCTTATGAATGCCTGTGCTAATGCTGAGGCGTTCTGCTGCAGGCTGAAAGAGGGATAAGCACAACGGAAAACTTGCACCACATCACGCAATTTCTCGGCCTGAAGAAGAGTACGGTCGGAATGCTGCTCATGGTCATTCTGGTAGGCATGGGAGAGAAGCTGGCCGAGCGATTCCTGCCCATCTATCTCATGGCCCTCGGCGGGGGCGCGCTGTCCATCGGATTCCTGAATGGTCTGGACAATCTCCTTTCGGCACTCTACTCCTTTCCGGGAGGATACCTATCCGACCGGCTTGGAACAAAACGGGCTCTCCTCGTCTTCAATATTGTTGCAATGACGGGATTCATCATTGTCATACTGTTCCCTGTGTGGCAGGCAGTCCTGGTGGGCGCCGTCTTTTTCCTGTCATGGACGGCCATATCTCTGCCTGCAACCATGAGCCTTGTGGCCAGGATCCTGCCCATGGAAAAGCGTACCATGGGAGTATCCATGCATTCTCTGGTCCGCAGGATTCCCATGGGCCTGGGTCCCATACTGGGAGGTCTTTGCATCGGCCTCTGGGGCGTGAAAAACGGGGTGCGGGTTGCCTTTGTCGCCGCACTCCTGCTGTCCATTGTCGCCCTGGTACTGCAGCAGCTTCTGATTGAAGAAGATATTCCGAAAGCGAAAAAAGCGGAAAAGGGAAATGGGCCGCAGAAGAACCCGTGGAAGCTTTTTCGCCTCATGAGCCCATCGTTGAAGAGGCTCCTTGTTTCGGACATCCTCGTCCGCTTCTGCGAGCAGATCCCGTACGCGTTTGTGGTGGTGTGGTCCATGAAGACAATTGCGGATCCGGTCAGTGCCTTGCAGTTCGGCATCCTGACCAGCATCGAAATGGGTACCGCGCTCATCATCTACGTCCCGGTCGCGTACTTTGTGGACCGCAGCACGAAAAAGCCCTTCGTGGTGATCACGTTCGGCTTTTTCACCCTGTTTCCATTGGTCCTCCTCTTCTGCCATTCTTTTGCCTGGCTGGTCGCCGCTTTTATTCTGCGGGGACTCAAGGAGTTCGGAGAACCGACCAGGAAGGCCCTGATCATGGACCTGGCCCCCGAGAATCTCAAGGCCGCCATGTTCGGCCTCTATTATCTCCTGCGGGATGTTGTGGTGTCCGCGGCGGCCTTCGGCGGGGCATTCCTGTGGGAGGTGAGCCCCGCAACCAACTTTCTGACGGCCTTCGGCTTCGGCGTCCTGGGAACGATCGTGTTCGCCGCATGGGGAAAAGACCTGGGAAGAGGAGAGCCTGCCTGATCCCGGTCCCGGGGACTTTTTTATGAATTTCCCTTGACTATGGGGGTCCTTTTGTGTTTACTATAGATCGTCATAAAATCTTTTCCGGCAAGAAGAATTCAAAAGAGCCCCATGATTCCCTGCCTGTTCTTTTGTTGCGAAGGGCCGGAAAGGTCAACATCCAGCGAGAAAGAGTCGCAGTGAAAGTCCTCCTCATTTATCCGCAGTTTCCGGACACGTTCTGGAGTTATAAGCACGCGCTCAAGTTTATTCATAAGAGAAGTGCCTATCCCCCCTTGGGTCTCCTCACGGTGGCAGCCATGCTCCCCGGACACTGGGAAAAACGACTCGTGGACCTCAATGTGACGAGACTCGGAGAAGGGGATTTGGCATGGGCCGATTGCGCATTCATCAGCGGTATGGTAGTGCAAAAAGATTTTGCCCGCCAAATTATTTCACGATGCAAAAAAACAGGCCTCACGGTGATTGCGGGCGGGCCTCTTTTCACAAGTGAGTACGAGCAGTTCGAGGAAGTCGATCATTTTGTATTGAATGAAGCCGAACTCACCCTCCTGCCTTTCCTGGCGGACTTCGAACAAGGATGTGCCAAACGCGTTTATAAGACCCCCTCGTTTGCCGACATCACAGAAACGCCGGTTCCCCTGTGGGACCTGGCCCCCATGAAGCGCTACGCGGCCATGAGTGTGCAATTCTCCCGGGGCTGTCCATTCAATTGTGAATTCTGCAACGTGACGACCCTGTTCGGACATCGCACGCGTATCAAGAGTGCGCGGCAGCTTGTTTCAGAACTGGATGCCCTTTATGACCGCGGGTGGCGCGGGCAGGTGTTCTTTGTAGACGATAATTTCATCGGGAACAAGAAGTACCTCAAGACCCAGCTGCTCCCCGCTTTGATTGAATGGCGAAAAGAGAAGAAAGGCATTCCTTTCAATACGGAGGTCTCCATAAACCTGGCCGATGACACACCATTGATGGAAATGATGGTCGAGGCGGGATTTGATGCCGTCTTTATCGGAATCGAGACCACGGACGAGAACAGCCTGGCCGAATGCAACAAAAAACAGAACAAGAACCGTGACCTGGCGGAAAGCGTCAGGACCATCCAGAAAGCGGGGCTGCAGGTCCAGGGAGGATTTATCGTCGGGTTCGACAATGATACGCCCTCTATCTTTCAGAGGCAGATAGA
>CAZONI010000017.1:0-57098 GCA_964581175.1 uncultured Desulfobacteraceae bacterium | reverse complement strand
CTATCGGGAAGCGAGGTCAAAATGTTCGACTGGCATCAAGATTGACGGGGTGGAAGCTGGACGTTACGAGCGAAACTCATTACAACGAAGCCCTGAAAGAGAATTATATGTCACTGATCAGCGTAGAGGGCGTTGGAGAAAAACTCGCAGGCGACTTCTTCGAAGAGGGATTTCGATCGGCCCAGGATTTGGCAGAGGCTACCGTGGAGGAATTGCTGCCTCTTGGTGACATGTCTGAAGAAGATGCCCAGGCTATCATAAAGAGTGCCAGGGAATACTCCCGGGACAAAGATGCCGTGCCGGAAGACGGCGTTCAGGAAGTGAGCAAAGAGGACGAATCGAGGGAAGATAAGGAACCATTAGCGCCGGCAGAAGAGGCTCAGCCGGAGGCAGCGGAGAAGGAAAAGGAATAGGTACTGCTCGATATCCAGGAGTCAGCATGAAAAAACCTGACTCGTGAGGAGTTGCCGAGGTCGAAAGGTTCAGAATGGCATGAGTAAAGGAAAAGGGCACGTTCCGATTCGCACATGCATATCGTGCGGCCGGAAAGGGGGTAAAAAGTCCATGATTCGACTCGTGCTGAATGAGGCTGCTGTGGTAGTCATGGATAGAGGCGGAGGCGCTCCCGGCCGAGGGGCTTATGTTTGCAATGATGCGCATTGCATTGAAGCTCTCAAGGAGAAAAGGTGCCTCGCCAAAGCATTCAGAAAAATGCTCTGACGGTGCGGCCCAATATAATTTGGAGAGGCTATTAGAACCATTTGCGGGGGATTTATGGCTAAAGTGAGAGTCTACGAACTGGCCCGAGAGCTGAACCTAGACAGCAAGGAACTTGTTCAGAAGCTCGTGGCCGGCGGAATGGATATCAAAAATTACATGAGTACGCTTGACGAGCAGGCTACGATTCACGCCCGGAAGATTATTGCCGGGGCGGTCGCTGAAGTTGTGGAAGAAAAAAGGATCAAGCCCACGATCATACGGCGCCGGAAAAAACGAGTCGAAGTGGAGCAGAAGGTCCCGGAAAGCGAAGGGGAAAAATTTCCGCCGGAAGAGGCAGAGGAAGCGGTACCTGTAGGGACAGCAAAAGAGCATGGGAAGACTACTGAAGCGGAACAGGTGAAAGAATTTCCTCCGTCAGGTGAAAAGGAAGGCATCGTTTTCGAAAAACTTCCTGTTGGTCAGGAGCCGAAAGAATCCGCTGAACCCGCGCCGGCCGGGGAGGCGGATACAGGCCCGGAAATCCCGGAGAAAGACGAAGGAGTAATCGCTGAAGAAAAGTCTGAAGAAAAACCGAAACTCAAGAAAACAAAGAAAAAGAAACGGGAACAACCCGCCAAGATAATAAAGCGTCCTGAAGAGGGACCGCTTCGTGAAATAATTCATGAGATGAAGAAGATCGAGACGGCGGAACCTGTTTCTGTGCAAAAGGTTCAGACGGTTACTCCGCTGGAGGCTGCAGAAAAGGTGACCGAGGAGGAAAGAAAAGCCAAGTCGGTCAAAAAAAGGAAGAAAAAGGGGAAGGCGGAAAAGGAGAAAGAAATCCCCAGAGTTGATATCCGGCACAAAAAGAAGGAAATCTTCGAACGCGCCGACCTTTACGAAGGGAAGGGTCCGAAGAGAAAGGATAGAAAGGGTCCCAGAAAAGCGAAGGAAACTCAGAGGGGCCAAAAGCATACGGAAATCACCGTCCCTAAGGCGATTAAGAGGCGGATAAAGGTGCAGGAAGTGGTAACGTTGGGTGAATTGGCCAGGGCCATGGGAGCCAAAGGCACCGATCTAATCAGGACGCTGTTCGGGCTTGGTGTCGTAGCGAATATTAATCAATCCATAGAGTTTGACACTGCCGCACTGGTTGCCGACGAATACGGGTATGAATTGGAGTTGGATTCCTTTAGAGAAGAGCACCTGATCGCGGAGGAGGAAGACAGGGAAGAAGACCTCGCATCGAGGCCTCCTGTTGTCACCATAATGGGTCATGTGGACCATGGAAAGACCTCTCTGCTCGATTATATCCGGAAGTCCAATATCATCGGAGGTGAGTCAGGAGGAATTACACAGCACATCGGTGCGTATTATGTAGGCACAGAAAAAGGAGATATCGTGTTTCTTGACACCCCGGGCCATGAAGCCTTTACCGCTATGCGGGCCAGGGGAGCGAAGGTTACCGATCTGATCGTGCTGGTGGTAGCCGCCGATGATGGGGTTATGCCCCAGACAAAGGAAGCAGTTAACCATGCCCGAGCCGCCGGCATCCCCATTGTGGTCGCAATCAATAAGATCGATAAGCCGGATGCAGATCCGGAAAGAGTCAAACGGGAGTTGGCTGAACTCGATCTTGCTCCGGAAGAGTGGGGAGGAGAGACAATTTTTGGGGAAATCTCAGCCAAAACCGGGCAAGGCGTCGATGATTTGCTAGGGCTCATCCTGCTCCAGTCAGAGATGCTGGAACTCAGAGGCAACCCAAATAAGCCCGCACGGGGAACCATTATTGAAGCTCGGTTGGACAAAAGCCGAGGAGCGATAGCCACTGTTCTGATCAAGACGGGAAACTTGAAGGCAGGGGATTACTTCATTTGCGGTGAGAACTATGGGCGGGTAAGAGCAATGACCAATCACCGGGGAAAGAAGCTCAATATTGCCGGACCATCTTTTCCCGTTGAGATTTACGGTATATCCGGCGTGCCCATGGCAGGAGACGAGTTCATTGTCGTCCCGGATGAGAAAACCGCCAAGCAGGTTATAGAACACCGGGTGGAAGAGAAGAAGAAGCACGAGGTGACGAAGACCGGCATCGTCAGTCTTAGTGATCTCTATGAGAGGATCAAGGAAGGTGAAGTAAAAGAACTCAACATTGTGCTGAAGACTGATGTGCAGGGATCTCTGGAGGCGCTGTCAGGATCCCTCGAGAAATTGAGCACGGAAAATGTGAAACTCCACATAATCCATGCTGCAACAGGCAGCATTGCCGAATCGGATGTCATGCTGGCTTCCGCTTCCGGAGCGATCATCATAGGATTTAATGTCAGAGCGAATCCCCGTGTCGCCGCGATTGCCGAAAAAGAGAACGTGGATATCAGGTACTATGATGTTATTTATAACGCTCTCCAGGATGTCAGAGATGCCATGACCGGGCTGCTGGAACCCACGTATGAAGAAGATGTTATCGGAAGGGCCCTGGTAAAGGAGATTTTCCACCTCCCACGGGTGGGCGTGGTTGCAGGTTGTTATGTCACAGACGGACATATTGAAAGGGCGGCAAAGGTGCGCCTGCTGAGGGACGATGTTGTTGTCTTTGACGGAAAAATCGCCTCCCTCAAGCGGTTCAAAGATGACGTCAAGGAAGTCCAGACCGGATATGAGTGCGGAGTCGGACTCGAAAACTTCCAGGATGTGAAGCCGGCGGATGTGTTGGAATTCTACCTTCTAAAAGAAGTTGAGGCCGAATTGTAGATCCTATGGTGGTGGGAACGTTAAAGATCGCGTTTCATCTCCCTGAGAATCGCTCTTTGAAAGGGAAGAGAAAGGTCGTCAGGAGCATGGTGGATAAGGTGAAGGCGCGGTTTAATGTGGCGATCGCGGAGGTTGGATCCAATGATAAGTGGCAGCGCATTGAACTGGGAATAACCACTGTCGGCAATGATAGGCGCTACGTTGACTCTGCCCTGAACCACGTGCTTCGTTTTCTCGACTCCCTTTGCCTGGCCCAGATTGTGGAAACGGATATGGATATTCTGAACATATGATGAATGCGGAGTAAGTGATGTTACCAGGCAGGAGGGCGAGACGGGTAGGCGAGCAGATCCTGAAGGAGATGGCGTACCTGCTTCTTGAAAAGGTAAAGGATCCACGGGTCAGAAATGTAACGCTGACCGGCATCCGCCTCAGCAATGATCTGAAACTGGCAACGGTCTATTTCAGTGTCCTGGGGGAAGAAAGCCAGGTTGTGCGGGCACAGGCCGGTATGGATAGCGCCAAGGGCTTTATCAAGCGGGAGATCGGCCTGCGATTGTCCCTGCGGTATGTCCCCGAAATGAGATTCATCCACGACACCTCTCTGGCCACAGGGAGTCACATGGAACATATTCTCGACGGATTGAAAGATGAAGAACAGGGAAGAAACTGAAAGCAGAATAGCAGATATCTTACGGCAGGGAAGCAGGTTCTTGATGACCACTCACATTGATCCGGATGCAGATGGCATAGGGTCCATGCTCGGCCTCGGCGCGTCTCTGTCACGAGCGGGCAAAAATGCGATCATGGTGACCCAGGAACCGCTTCCTGCGCCATTGAGCCTGTTGCCGGGCGCAGATCAAGTTGTCCAGTCTTTTGATGCCGGCACTCATTTCGACGCATTGTTCGTCCTGGACTGCGGGGAGCTTCAGAGGATGGGACCACTCAGCACTCTGGAGGATCGACCGGAAACCCTCGTGTGCATCGACCACCATAAGACAAACGATTTTTTTGCCGACATCAATCTGGTGGATCCAAAGAGCTCCTCAACCGGTGAACTGGTTTACCAGATCATTAAACGGGCGCAGCTTCCGCTCGGGACGGTGACTGCAAAAAACCTTTTTGCGGCAATACAGACGGACACCGGTTCTTTCAGGTATGAAAATGCGACCGCACGCACCTTTCGGATAGGAGCCGAACTGGTGGAATCGGGCGCATCGCCATGGGAGATCTCCAGGATCGTGTTGGAGGGATATTCTGTCGCGAGACTGAAACTGCTTCAGGCGACTCTGGGCACCCTGGAATTGCACCAGAATGGAAAGATCGGTCTCATGACCATTACTTCCCGGATGTTCCAAGAGACCGGAGCAAGGCGAATCGACAGTGAACGTTTCGTGGACTATCCCCGTTTCGTATCCGGCGTGGAGATCTCCGTTGTTATCCGGGAAATCGAAGATAATGGATATAAGTTCAGCCTGCGGTCCAACAATTATGTTGATGTGGCAGACCTGGCAGCTCGATTTGGCGGCGGAGGCCATGCCAGGGCGGCCGGGTTTGAACGCAAGGGATCCATCGAGGCCGTGAAGACAGACTTCTTGAAGGAAGCAGTTCGGTTTTTGCATGGGACATCCAACTGACGGAATCCTCCTTATTGACAAGGCAAGGGGAGAGACCTCTTTCGATGTGATCAGGCGCATCCGGCATATATTGCCTGGCAGGAAGATCGGCCATGCCGGTACACTTGACCCGCTCGCGACGGGTCTCCTGATCATCCTGCTGGGGCAGGGAACAAAGCTCTCCCAGTGGATCATGTCGTGCGAAAAGCTCTATGAAGGCGTATTGAAGCTTGGAGTTGAAACAGACACTCTTGATTCCACGGGCAAGATAACCGCGGAATATCCCGTGCCCCCGTTGACCCTCGAAGATTTGACCGGAGCGGGCCAGCTACTGACGGGAGAAATCGAGCAGAAACCGCCGCGATTTTCCGCCGTGAAGGTATCGGGACAGCGTGCATACAGACTGGCACGAAAAGGAGCAGCGTTCGATCTTCCGAAA
Source organism: uncultured Desulfobacteraceae bacterium (assembly GCA_964581175.1). Lineage (GTDB taxonomy): Bacteria > Desulfobacterota > DSM-4660 > Desulfatiglandales > Desulfatiglandaceae > B46-G9. Next base: position 51,593 of record CAZONI010000017.1, on the reverse strand, counting down.
AGACAGGTTTTTGTCGAGTCTTTGCAGGTCCTCTCCATGGATCTTCCCCAGGTCACCATTCGTGTCAGATGCTCTGCCGGGACCTATGTGAGGAGCCTGTTTGCGGATCTGGGACGAAAAGTGGGAACGGGAGCGCACATGACCGCGCTGAGGAGAGAGGCGAGCGGTCATTTTTTCGTGGAGAAGGCTGTCGCGTCAGAGTTACTATGCAGAGACTCGAATGCGGCAGTCCTGGAGAGTGAAGTGATTCCGTTGAACAGGGCTCTACCGGATATGGTGGAATTGAAAGTGAACGGCTCTCTCGCCCAAAAAATCAGACAGGGCTACCATCCGGCCGCGAAGGAATTGCTGAACGGAAACCGCATGTGGAATGGGGTGAGTGAATATGTAAAGATCACGAAAGATGAAGAATTGATTGCCGTTGCGAGCGTGAGTGATGCGAAGACACAGGATATGACCACCAGACTGTTAAGAGTCTTTCATTGATCAATCTCCATGACTAACGAATGTTTCAGGTCCGGGCCGGATGGAATGATCATCGCCGGCGAGGACAAGGGAAAGTGTGCATTTTTGGCAGCCATTACTGATAGAAGGAGGAACGGAAAGTGGTTCTAACGGCCGAAAACAAAAAGGAAATCATCGATAAATTCAAACTTCATAACAATGACACAGGGTCACCGGAAGTTCAGATAGCCCTTTTGAGCAATCGGATCAAATATCTGACGGATCACTTCAAGATTCACAAGAAAGACCACCATTCGAGGCGGGGTCTCTTGAAGCTGGTTGGTCAGAGGCGCCGGCTCCTGAACTACCTCAAGAAGAGCGATGTTGAGCGATACAGAGTTATTATCAAAGAACTCGGTATTCGGAAGTAGTGCAGGGATTCCGCGTGAACGGATTTTCAGCTAAGCGAAAGGAAATACAGGAAAATGATACAAAATTGTTCCATGGAATTAAACGGCCGGAAGCTCCATGTGGAAACGGGTCGTATAGCCAAACAGGCCAGTGGGTCAGCAGTCGTTACTTTGGGCGAAACGGTCGTACTCGTTACCGCTGTTTCCACAAACGAAATACGTGAAGGAATCGATTTTTTTCCCCTTACCGTGGAATACCAGGAGATGTCCTATGCCGGCGGAAGAATACCGGGGAATTTTTTCCGCAGGGATATGGGTCGTCCCAGCGAGAAGGAGACATTGACTGCCCGATTGATAGACAGACCCCTCCGGCCTCTTTTTCCGGACAACTACCGCTTTGAGACACAGGTGATTGCGACCGTGCTGTCTACAGACAAAGAGAATGAGGGGGATGTGCTTGCGATCCTTGGCGCTTCTGCTGCGCTCGAGGTTTCAGATATCCCCTTTAAGGGGCCGATCGCCGGCGTACGCGTTGGGCGGGTAGACGGTCAGTTAGTTGCGAATCCCACGGTAAGCCAGCTCAAAGATGCTGATATCAATCTTATTGTGGCAGGGAACCGCAATGCCGTTGTCATGGTTGAGGGAGGCGGAAAATTTGTGTCGGAATCCGACATGGTTGAGGCTATCTTTTTCGGGCACAAAGCGATGCAGCCCATGCTGGATCTTCAGGAAGATCTGAAAAGGGCGGTGGGAAAAGAGAAGAGAGCGGTTCCGGAGGTAACGGTGGAAGGAGCATTTGTCGACGACATTACGCGCGCGGCTACTCCTCTGCTGCAGCAGGTAATAACCATTGCAGACAAGCTTGATCGTCAGCAGAAGCGGGAAGAAGCGCAACAGGCTGTCCTGGAACTGCTTGGCGGTGAAGATGAAGCCCGGCACCCAACAATAAAGAATGCCGTCCACGATCTCGAGCGGCAGATGGTGCGGGAAATGATTCTGAAGGATGGCCGCCGGATTGACGGCCGTTCCTTTACAGAAGTGAGGCCCATCGAATGTGTGGTGGGAATCCTGCCTCGTGTGCATGGTTCAGCCCTTTTTACCAGGGGCGAGACCCAGGCAATGGTCCTGACCACCCTTGGAACGGAGTTTGACCAACAGAAGATTGAATCCATCTATGGAGACCATTTCCGGTCCTTCATCCTGCATTACAATTTTCCACCGTACAGCGTGGGCGAGGCGAAGCGACTCGGCGGACCCGGTAGACGAGAAATCGGACACGGAGCCCTTGCCAGACGTGCCCTCATACCCGTCATGCCCGACAAGGATGAGTTCACTTATTGCACAAGGATCGTATCCGAGATCATGGAATCCAACGGTTCATCTTCCATGGCAACGGTTTGCGGAGCTTCGTTGTCTCTTATGGACGCCGGTGTTCCAATAAAAGAGCCGGTCGCAGGTGTCGCCATGGGTCTGGTCTCCGACAATACGAAAGTGGCTGTCCTCACCGATATACTTGGCGACGAAGACCACTACGGAGATATGGACTTCAAGGTAACGGGCACCCGTGACGGCATTACCGCCCTTCAGATGGATATCAAGATGGATGGAATCACCAGCGACACCCTCGGAAAGGCACTGGAACAGGCCAGAGAGGCGCGGCTCCTCATCCTTGAGAAGATGAACGCGGCGATCCCCAGGCCGAGGACACAGGTTTCCCAGTATGCGCCGGTTGTCATCCGTATGGAAATTAAGACGGAAAAAATCCGGTCACTGATCGGTCCCGGGGGAAAAACGATCAAACAGATCACAGCCGACTCCGGCGCCCGTGTTGAAGTGGATGATGATGGGAATGTGGTTATTGCCGCTGCGGACCAGGAAAGCGCCGACGCGGCGGTGGGGATGATCAATGAGATTGTCAAGGAGGCTGAAATCGGGAAGCTCTACATGGGAAAGGTTCGGAAGATTATGGACTTTGGCGCGTTTGTAGAAATTCTTCCCGGTACCGATGGTTTGGTCCACATATCCCAGCTCGATCGAGGAAGGGTCGAGAAGGTCACGGATGTGCTGAAGGAAGGGGACGAAGTCCTGGTCAAGGTCCTCGACGTGGATGATAATGGAAAAATTCGCCTTTCCCGAAAGGCGGCGTTGGACGAGAATCCGGACAATGTATCATAAGACGGTTCTCAAAAACGGGCTCAGGATCGTCTCCGAGCAACTGGATCACCTGAAATCGGTTTCTCTGGGCATCTGGGTCAATACCGGATCGAGAGATGAAGAGCCCGAACAGAACGGTATATCGCATTTCATCGAACATATGCTGTTCAAGGGAACACGGAAGCGTTCCACGTTCCAGATAGCGAAAGAACTGGACAGCATTGGAGGCATGTCGAACGCTTTCACAGGAAAAGAAAATACCTGTTTCCATGCGCGGGTACTGGGGAAACATTTTAATCGGCTGGCTGACATTCTTTCCGACATCTTCCTTCATTCTCTTTTCGATCCCCTGGATATGGAGCGAGAGCGCCAGGTGATCCTTCAGGAAATCAGCATGGTGGAGGACACTCCCGACGAGAACGTTCATGTGCTTTTTAACCGGCAGTTCTGGAAAAACCACCCTCTTGGACTGCCCATTCTTGGCACTAATGAGACAGTGGCCGCCATCCAGAGAGAGAATATCCCGGCCTACATGAGCGAATTTTATAGCCCTGAGAACGTCATTGTTTCTGCAGCCGGGAATATTCGGCATGCGACTGTGGTCTCCTATTTCAGACCTTTTTTCGAGGATCTGGAGCCTGGGAACAAAAAAAAGAGCCGGGTACCGCCCCATTCGAGTACCGGGATCTCATGCCAGGAAAAGGAACACGAACAGGTCCACCTGTGCCTGGGCGCGGAGGCTCCTTCCATGAAAGATGACCGGCGATTCGCCTGCAGCATTTTCAACGTTCTCCTGGGCGGGAACATGAGTTCCAGGCTGTTCCAGGAGATTCGGGAGAATCTGGGACTGGCTTACAACGTCTATTCCTTCCATTCCGCATATTGCGATTCCGGCATGTTTGGTGTCTACCTGGCCACCGACAACGGCAATGTGGATCCGGCACTTGAGATCATTCACGCAGAAATACGAAAAATCCAGGATGGTGGTCTGTCCACGGATGACCTTGTGGCGGCAAAAGATCATATTGTCGGGGGAATATACCTTTCCTCTGAAAATCCAGATAACAGGATGATGCGGATTGCAAAAAATGAGTTTGTTTTTGACAGGTATGTAAGCTACGAGGAACTGGCTGAAGACATCGAGAAGGTTACTATTGATGAGGTCGTTGCAGCCGCTGGAGCTATTTTTCGGGATGACGGGGTGTTTCTGGCTACACTCGGTCCTTTCAGCGGGGAGAAGATTGATTCCGGGCACCTGAGATTCTGACTTCGATTTCTCTCTGGGATACTGCGGTGGATGAAAAAAAGATCACCATCAGGGTAAAGCGGTTGAGCGAAGGCAATCATTTGCCCTTGCCGGCCTATGCATCAGAAGGATCATCGGGACTGGATATTCGCGCCGCCGTTGAGGAGCCGGTCCGCCTGAACCCCGGCGAAATCAAGCTGATCCCCACGGGTCTTGCCATGTCCATCCCTCCCGGCTTCGAAGCCCAGATCAGGCCGAGGAGCGGACTGGCGCTTCGGCATGGGATTGGAATGGTGAACTCTCCCGGTACCATCGACAGTGATTACAGGGGTGAGATCGCGATTATACTCATCAACTGGGGGAAGACCGCTTACGTCATTCGAAATGGCGACAGGATCGCGCAGATGGTTATATCGCGGACCTATCATGCGGAAATCATAGTGGCCGAGAAACTGGACGGCACCGAGAGGGGCGCCGGTGGATTTGGCCATTCCGGCAAAGACTAGAGGGGCAAGTGGAATCATCTGCTGCTGATGGGAAGAGATTCCTGCAGATATGCATGCTGGCATCAGGGAGCAGCGGGAACGCCTGTTATGTTGAATCAGCGCACTGCAGGATATTGGTCGATGCCGGCTTAAGCGGGCGCGAGATCTCCAGGAGATTTGAGAAAGCAGAGATTGACATCGAAGGGCTTGACGCCATATTTCTCACGCACGAGCATGGAGACCATATACGGGGCGCCGGACCTCTTTCGCGTCGTCTGGGGATTCCGGTGTACCTGACTGAAGGGACATTGGAAAGAGGGGGAAAGACTCTTGGCAAGCTGCCGAAGCCGATTGTCATTCAGACCGGGGAAGCGGTCAGGGTGAAGGATATTTCGGTGGAAACCTTCACAAAGTGCCATGATGCGTCTGATCCCCTGGGGCTGGTATGTTGTTCCAATGGAAAAAGACTCGGCATTGCAACCGACCTGGGCAGGAGCACCAGGGTGGTGGAGGAGCACTTGAGGAGTTGCCAGGCGCTCGTCCTTGAGTTCAATCATGATCCCGTCATGCTGGATCAAGGACCCTATTCCCTTGACTTGAAGAAGAGGATCAGGAGCGCTGAAGGACACCTCTCAAATGAGCAGGCTGCGCACCTGCTGGGTATGGTGGGACACCCAGATCTCAGGCACCTCGTTCTTGCGCACCTCAGCGAGATCAACAATAACCCTGAAAAGGCATACGCAACGGCCGTTGAAGCGCTGGAACGGCTCGGGCTTCAGAATGTGCGCGTGTCGGTGGCGATGCAGCATGAACCAGGGACCGTGATAAAGATATAAGGATATGCACGAGGAGGCGCTCCGCAGTGGAACAGTCAAAAATGGATTCCTACTTTTTCTCTCTCGTTCGAGTGATCGATGTCATTTACCGAGAGGAAGAGGACCTGGGTGACGTACTCCATTTCATCGTTTCCCTGGCAGCGGAGCTCACCGGTGCGAAAGGGAGTACGATTCGCGTCCTGGAGCAGGGAACCTTCGACCTGAAAGTGGTGGCCAGCTGCGGTCTCAGTCAGGCATATATCCATTCGGGGGCCATTGATTTCGGGAAGAGCATAACGGAAATTCTCCAGGGAGATGTTATCATTATTAACGATTTTGAGAACGACGGCCGGATACAGAACCTCGTCGCGGCCAGAAAGGAAGGTCTTTGTTCGGTGATAGGCATCCCATTTACGGTGAATGAATCTACCTACTGTATCCTGCGGGTCTATTTTTCGTCAAAAAAAGTGCCGACCCACGATGAGATGCAGTTCCTGACTACTCTTGGGAAGCTGGGATGCCTGGCCATTGAACGGGCAGTGATCAACGATATGCGCAAATAGATCCAAGCCATGATCCCTAATGGAATCCGAAATATCTCCCACAAGATCATTCAAGATCCCTATCTGCAAATTGTTCTCTTCAGACCGGAAATTCCCTCAAACACCGGCAATATTGCCAGACTTTGCGGGGCGGCAGAGCTGCGGCTCCACCTGATTCATCCCCTGGGCTTCAGCCTGGATGACCGGCATCTGAAGCGGGCGGGCCTTGACTACTGGAGTGAGGTTGACATTCGCCATCACCGGAGTTTCGACTCCTTTTCACAGGAAATGACCTCCGGCGCATCTCTCTTTGCATTCAGCCGGCATGCTCGAGGAGTATACACGGAAGCCGGTGTCACAAAGGGCGATTACTTGCTCTTCGGGCAGGAAACAAGGGGGCTCCCCGTCGAGCTCCTGGATGCCTTCCCCTCCTACAGTGTGCCCATCTGGGGGAAGGTGAGGAGTTTGAATCTCTCCACCACGGTGGGGATCGTTGCCTACCACTTTCTCCACCAACTAGACAGATTTTAAAGAGGAAGTGAAGCTTTGAGCTTCATCAGAAGGCTGCTGCGTCGCGGAAAAGGACTGGTGATTGCGTACATCCGGCGGAGAGCAGGGAGAGCAGGGAGAGGGCGGATTCGGCTCTTTCAGGTGACATGGTTCCCATGCCGCACGAGGGAGTCAGGACCGAGCAACTCGCAACCGTTTCGGCCGAGAGGCCCCAGGATTCCAATGTCTGGAAGCCTCTCTTCAGAATGAGCAGCAGGCTCGCGACTGTTTCCTTTCCGGTAAAATCGGCGGTTGGGACTATTCCCCATGCGATGGAGCCGCCGTTGTTTACGAAGGCGGCAATTTCCTTCGGGTAAAGCAGAAAATAGTCCAGATAAGAAAAGGCATCAAAATTAACGATATCCGGTCCGGCCTCCAGGACCATCCCCCAATCCGTATTGCCGCAGCAATGGATCCCGATGAGAAGGTCTGCATGATGCTCCTTCAGGTAGTCGATGACCATCCGCAGGAGACGAACAACTTCCTCACGTTTAAGGGAAGAGAAGGCGGAACCAAAACCCGAAAGTGACGGCTCATCAAGGAAGAGGATTGGCGTTCTTCCGGATGTGGAGAGTTTTCGGGCCTGCCACAGCGCCTTGATGGCCAGCCCTTGGGTATAGGCCTCCTGGAGTTCAGGGCTGTGAATTACCGGCTTGCCGTCAGGTCCGGGGATGCCGGAAGCAAAGGTAACCGGACCGGCGCATTGTCCCTTGATAAAGCGCTCTCCTTTTTTGGGTTCCGCTTCCAGTAACTCGAGGAGGGTGTAAAGCCCGGGAGCAAACTCTCTGCTTATTGCAAAGTAGTCCACGTCGTCTGCGAGAAAATGATCATAAAAGGAAACGAGTTGTTCTTCTTTATCCGAGGCTTGACCCAGAACGAGGGAATGTTTTTCATGGTCAATCTCGAGAAGAGGAAGACCCTCGCTGGACTGGATGTTCATATCCTCCCGATGACTTCTGCGGACGAACTGGGGCCAGAAGGGGATATCAGGGAAGAGTCGAAAGATGTCCCGGCAGGTTTTCTGAATATCCAGGAAAGGAACGCTCCCGATGCCCGTGGCCTTCAAGCGAAAATGGACACGATGATCAGGCACCTCCCATCTCCTGCATTCTGGCCAGCCATCCCTCGAGGACCCCGATCATCCTCTGAACTCCGTCTTGCTTCTTCTCCGGGGGCTTCACTGGTTCGTCCCCGCTGTGGATTCCCTGCTCCAGGTGCCGCAGATGCTCATGTGCCCGCAGATCTTCAGGATACTGTTCTATGAGTTTCTTGTAAGTCTCAATGGCGGCCTTGCGCTGTCCCTGGCTTTCATAGATTTCCGCAAGGGTGTGGGTGGCTATCTCCGGGACTATCTCTTCAGATGATGGGGCATACGTCGAAGGAGTTTTCTCTTCCTGCTTCAGGGTACGAAGGCGTTCGATGACCTCCGTATCTCCGGAAAAATGGGCCAGGTATTTTTCGAGGGCTGCAGCCGCCTCTTCATGCCTTCCCTGTTTTTCGAACAGATCGGCCTGGATTTTAAAAACCGAAACGAGCTCATCGATATTTTCGGCGGCCAAGGCAATCTGCTTCTCAGCCATGGAAAAGAACCCCAACTCCAGGTAACATTCGGCCAGCATCCGATGGATACGGACGTCGTCAGGATACAACCTGAGACCCTTTATGCATTCACGCAGGGCCTCATCGACGCGTCCTTCTTCCCTCATTCTCTGGAGAATGATCAGAAGCGTTGACGGTGACGGCCCGTGGGTCAAAATTGTGCTGTACAGGTCATTCGCTCGTTCCATGATTTTCCGCCTTTCTCTTCTGGTGACAGACCAGTTATCGTCATCCTTTTCTCTTTAGCGCCCACTTGAACAGTCACCTCTTGGGGAGCGTCGTATCTTTCTGGAGGGCTTTTGTTTCCATGATTTTATCAGGTTCTGCTTCCCGCTTCTTGTCGTCCTGGAAACGATAAATGACCTCGTTTTCCTTGACGAGGCCCAGTTCTTTCCTGGCAACCCGCTCAACATACTTGGGGTCTTTCCGGAGACGCTGAATCTCATCAAAAAGGGCCTGGTTCTCTTCCGTCAGTTTCTTGATCCTTTGTACATGTGCCTCTCGTTCCTTTCCAACACGATAAAGATGGATGAATCCATACTGACCAAAACCCAGCCATGCGATTACCGGGCCGAGGACGCAGAGAACCGCGAGGGAAATCTTTACGAGTTTTCTTTTTCTCCTGCCCAATTTAACTTCCCCCGCTGGGCATGCGGGCGGCAATAATAATGGAACGAATCCCCGCATTCTTTGCCAGATCCATAATCTGGACGACCCTCCCATGTCTTGCTTCTTTATCGGCCTGCAGGACAAGTTGGATCATATCTTTCTTTTCGACCATGAGCCGCAGCTTATTCCGGAGTTCATCATCCTTGATTTCTTTCCCCTCCACATAGACCTTTCCACTACTATCCATGAGGAGGGTAATATTTTCTTTTTCCTGTTCGAGGACCCTGTGTGCCGCCTTCGGCAAATTGATGCGAATGCCCGATGCAATGTCGAAATGGGATGTCAGCATAAAAAATATCAAGAGGAGGAAGACAATGTCAACCAAGGGTGCGATTCCTAGACCCGGCTCATCTTCCTTGTTTCTTTTGAAGCGCATTGTCGGATATACTCACAATCGTCACTATTCAGGTTGTTTAGACTGTAGCCTGAATGTCTACAGCCTGTTCACCTGTGTACTTATGAAGACATCAACTCCTGATTCTGTTCTTCCATGATCTCTACAAGTTTTATGGAATTTTCTTCCATTTCAAAAATCAGCTTTCCGGCCCTGTCCCTCAAGAAACGATGGCAGACAAGAGCAGGGATGGCAACACAGAGGCCGGCGGCGGTGGTGAGAAGCGCTTCAGCGATGCCTCCTGCAAGAGGAGCTGGATTCCCGATTCCCTGGACGGAGATCGCGTTAAAGGTCTTTATCATGCCTGAGACCGTGCCGAGGAGCCCGAGCAAAGGGGCCAGGTTCGCCAGTGTGGCCAGGAGATTGACATTTCTTTCAAGAATAGTTGCTTCCCTGCTGCCCCGCTCCTCTATGGCCTCTTTTACCAGCCACAGTCCTTTCCGGGTATTTTTGAGGCCAGCCAGAAAGATTTTGGCTATTGAGGAGACATCACTCTGGCAAAGAAAGGTCGCATCCCCGATCTTGCCCTTCCTTACGAGACCTTCGACCTTCTTTACAAAATCCTCCGGGATGATATTTTTGCGCCTCAGAAACCAGAGCCTTTCCAGGAAGATGGCCAGCGCTACCACCGAGCAGAATATGATAGGGTACATGAAGACCCCGCCTTTTACAATGAACTCAGCCATTTCTCTAAACAAACCTCATCGTTTTTGTCTGGACAACCGGTCACGGTATACATAACATAATAGCTAAGAGAAACGAAAGTCAAAAATCTCGATGCGGGCTGGTGCATGGAATCAAAAATGAGAGCGGGAAAAAAGAAGAACAGCCTGCCGGTACGGAGAGACATGGGGGGATTGAGTACCATGTATCCCCGTTCCGGGCAGGAGATCCTCAATCATATCCTTGAAGCTCCGAATCCGCGCACGCTGGTGCAAGGCATGGCCCACGGAGATTTCTACTGGCTCATAAAAAAGGTGGGGGAAGATGACTGCCTGCCTATCCTTGAAGAGGGATCCATGGAACAGTGGCAATATCTCCTGGATATGGAGCTTTGGAACCGGGACCGGCTGGATCTGTATCAAGCGGCTGCCTGGCTGTCCCGGCTCGAGAAAGCAGACCCTCGTCGATTGGTAAAATGGCTCTTCTCAAAAGGCCGGTCGACTGCCTATTTCTTCTTTTATCGTTCTGTCCAGGTGGAGGTAAAGCAGGGAGAGGATCCCAGCGATTTTCCCGATGGTTTTTTCACCCTTGATGGAACGTACTATATTCGAGTCTTGAATCCGGAACACCGACCACTGATCCGGGAACTCTTGAGGTTTCTGGCGGAAGAGAACCTCGTGGCCTATCAATCATTCCTTCTCGGACTTGCGGGAGTATTGCCGGCAGAGGCAGAAGAGCAACTGTACCGGATGAGAGATGTACGGCTCGCAGAGCATGGTTTCCTGCCTTTTGACGAAGCCGTCTCGGTTTACAGTCCCCTGGACCTCAAGATTCTCGGAATGGGTGAACAACCTCAAAATGGAGAGGTCACGAGGGTGGATGAAGTCCCGCTGAAACTACTGTCTCTTGCCCCATTCTCAAACCTTGACAAAGACCAGATGCTTGTCAGTGCGGTCAGGGGCTTTTCAGATCCGCTCTTGCAGGACAGGGTTTACCTTGAATTCGCGGGACTGTGCAACCAGATTCTGTCGGCAGACGGGACCATCATAAACGACCTGGATGTCCTGGTGAGAACCTGCCGCAAAGCGGCAGGTTATGTGAATCTCTCACTTGAAAAGACGTGTGCCGGTGATATTCACAAGGCCGGTGAAATTCTGAAAAGGCATCCCCTGGTTTTCCTTTTTCGGGTCGGTTTCGGGCTCGTATTACATCTCAAGTGGGAGGTTGCGCGGTGGGTAAAGGAGGCCTGGTTTATGAAACTTGGCCTGGATCTCGGTTTCTGGGGCGAGCGGTGGGGCGAGACAATTGGAGGACTGCTCTTTGACAAACCACTCCTCTACCGCGGAAATACAGAAGAAGAGCAGTATCGAGATTTCAGCACCCTTGCTGATCTCGAAGAGTGCCATGAGGTCGTCCGCAACGTCATGACACTCGACTATTTATTTTCAAGCCTGTGTAAAACCGTGCCCTTTCTCAGGGAGGAGAGTGGCGGTGAGCTCACGTTTCATTCCCTTCTCTTCAATGTGTGGGCACGGACCCTCTTGGCCGTCCCGCCCTCCTTTGAAGGGCTTACCGTCTCCCAGGTGCGGACTTTTTTCTCACGCCTCAGGGCCGGGGAAGAAGATGCGCCTTACCGAATGCCGGGATTTGAAGACGTTTTCGTTTCGGATATCCTTGGCCTTGCAGACGTAGACGAAAAGCCCAGGGAAGCGCGGGTCAGAAAAGTCCTTTCCCTGCTCTGGCACTTCTTTCGCGAGGAATATGAGCAGGTTTCCCTTGAGGACATGGATCAGCGATTTTCCAGGTACCTCACGATCAGGAATGGTCCACGAGCTGAGCTTCCGTGAAGCAGGCGGTGCAGGACTTTCCCCAAAAGGAGAAGGTCCTGTTTTCCTTATAGGGCTGCACCTGTACATAGCCTTCGGCGAGGAGCTTATTCAGCGATTTTACGGGGATGGGCGTTCCATCTATTGAAACGCTATCCTGCTCGTTCTTCCCCGAGACAAGTTCTTCAACTCTCATGACCCGACACCTCCTTCCGTTATGTCCTGATTTCCTGCAGCATGAATAGGATGTATGATATGGCAAAACACATCAACGTCATGGCTACGAGTGCGATCACGTGCGGTGAGACCACTATGAGACTCTGACCCAGTGAAAGAGGATTTTGAAAACGGGATGCGGAAAACTGTTCCATCGGTCCCATGAGAATGATCGAGTGTGTCGTCTTGCGCATGGGGTCAATAATGGTGGACGTGGCCTCAGAATAGAGAACCATGGGAGAGAAAAGGGACACCACTTCCTTGACCCGCGCATTTCTGACAATGGCTTCCGTCTGGGTCGCATCCTGGGATCCCGTGGGAACCACGGCGTTGGCCAGGACATCAGCGCCGAGTGAGATGAAAAAGGAAAGAAAAATCCAAAGTGCCACGGATGCCAGGGCAGAGGTCGCGATGCTCTTGAAGCAAATGGAAAAAAGCATTGCAAGACCGAGCCAGAAAGAAAGATAGAAGATGCTTATGAAAAGAAAAATGATCAGACGCCATATCTCTTCCAGACCCGGCACCACTCCGATGAGCGTCAAGCCGAATCCTGAGATAACCAGCACAATGGAAAGGAGCATCAAGCTGATGGTGACAACTCCGGCCAGGAATTTTCCATTAATGACTGCGTCCCGGTAGATGGGCTGGGATGCGAGCTTGATCAGTGTTCCGTTCGCCCGTTCCCGGTTAACGGCATCAAATCCGAGGATCACCCCGATCAGTGGGCCAAAAAATGCCACAAACTGGACCATGGAAAAAAGAGCACCGGGCGTATTGAAGAGCATGAGAAAGACAAATTTGGGTTTTGCAATGCCTGCAAGGCTCTCCCGAAGATGCAGTCCGGCCATGTAGCTGGTGATGATGCTGACCATGGCAATCAGAGCAAAAAGAATGACGAACCGATAACTGGTGAAGTGATCGGAGAGTTCTTTTCTGAAAACAGCGTACAAACCTTGCATGGTTATGCCTCCTGGAAGTATTTCATGTAGATCTCTTCGAGAGAGTATTCCTTCTCTTCTATACCGAACTTTTCCCTCGCAAGTTCATCGATGGTTCCCTGAGCCACCATGCTGCCGTTGATCATGATACCCACACGTTGAGAGATTTTCTGGACATGTTGAAGATGATGACTGGAAAGGAGGACAGTGATTTGCCGTTCCCTGTTGAGCGACCGGATGAGATCTATCAGTTTTGCTGCGCCCTCCGGATCAAGTCCCAGGGTGGGTTCGTCGAAAAAGATAATTTTCGGTTCCTTGATGAGCACTTCAGCAATGCCGAGGCGCTGCTTCATACCCCTTGAAAAGGCTGCCGTCTTCTTGTGGGTGTCCTTTTTGAGGCCCACAAGCTCAAGGAGTTCAAAAATTTTCGACTTGCCCTTGCGCCGGTCAAGGCCGTTCAGGTCGGCAACATAACGAAGGCTTTCTTCGGCATTGAGGTCATCGTAAAATCCTACATTTTCCGGCAGATAACCGACAAATTTCTTCACCTGCCTGGCCTGCCTGATCGGATCAAAGCCCCATACGGATGCGGAACCGCGGGTGGGCTGGGTGAGTCCCATGAGCATCAGAAGAGTTGTACTCTTGCCTGCACCGTTCGGGCCCAGAAACCCGAAGATTTCTCCCTCTTTCATGTCGAAGGAGAGATCATTCACCGCGGCATATCCGCTGTATTCCTTGGTGAGATGGTTGGTCTCGATAATGATCGAATTATCCATTTTAACGCCTTCCCAAGCGAACGAAGAGGAACACAAGACCGGCCAGAACAAACAGAATAATGGCGATGCCTATCCAGCCCCAGAACGCGGACGCGCGAACTGTGGCGCGAAGTTCGATGCTCTTGTTTGCTTTAGGCGGATTTCCGGCTTCAGCCCTGAGACTCACGGAATAGTCTCCCACCAGCGCTTGATCGGACGGAGTAATGGATACTTCCACCTGTTTCAGTTCTTCCGGCGCGAGCGCGCCGATCTTCTCCGGCTTGAATTTGACTTTCCAGTTTTCCGGTTTGAACGATAGGAACGCAACATTATTCAGGATTGCAGATCCCGCATTTTTCACGTACATGGAGAAATCGGTAGTCTTGCCCCTGAGGGCATTCAATGAAAGCAGACCGTTGGGCGTTCCAACCTCCAACTTGTACGTACCCGTAAGGATGACCGTAAGAGTCGATTCGGCCTTGGCTGCGGGTGAACTCACTTTCACCTGAATGGGGTATTTGCCGGGATCCGCAAGGGGGTATGGTTTCACTGCAACCGCCACGGTCTGACTTTGATCCGCCTTGAGCCGGACGCTGGAGATAAATTTCTGCTCATATGCGGGCTTGAAATTAATATCCCAGTTTTCAGGACCTACTGCGGTCAAATTGAATACGGAATCCTTGTCCAGCTTGTTCTCGATTTCCAGGGAAAATTCGAATTTACCGTCGGTGGGGCCCTGCAGGACCGGGTAAGAAGAGACGATATTCACCCCTTTTGAGACCTTTGCCCCGGTCTTCGGCGTCACAGTGATGATAACGCGGCAGGACGAAGTAAGTTTGCGATCCATGGTCTCGGCCCGTACAACAAAAGGGTACGCCCCGGGGCCGATTTTCGGGCCCGGTTCAACCCTCAGCGTGAGGTTCTGTGACTTGTCGCTCTCCACGTGGACGCCTGTCACTCCAAAGTTGTATGTCTTTATTCTGGCCTTCCAGCCGTCAGGAATGGAGGGGAGGCTGAGTTCGATATTTTCGTCACTGCGTCCCCGGTTTGCCACGGTGAGATCCACGCTCACATTTTCTCCCTGGGGGACCACGACGCCGGTGTATTCCGGATAGACCTCAATGGAACGAGCGGGAAGATTTTTCTTTTCTTTCGTTACAGCCTGGGAAGAACTGGGAAAAAGCAGTATACCGATCAAAAAGAATGATACTGCCAAAGCTACGGTAAACCCAAAACAGCCTTTCACGAGTTTCATGGATAAAAGCCTCCTTCTAATCTTTGCCTGCATGTTTGTCCAGGGTACGAGCATCATAGCCCGCCCTTTTGTAATCCTCCAAGGCACGGTTTTTCAGTGCTTTGTCCTTGGTTTTTTCCGAGTGGGTATCAGCGAGTTCTGCTGCATGGCTCCACATGCCGTGTTTTTCGTACTCCCTGACGCGCGTTTCGATCCTCGCCGTTTCTTCCGGCGTCTCCATAATGGCGGCCAGGCACAATGAAATCACTTTTTTTACCGGCCTCCCGCAGGCCGGGCACTCTTTGAGGGGCGCTTCTCTCGTGTGCTGGATGACTTCAAACCGGGTTCTACATTTTTCACACCCCCTCTCCGGGTGTGTTGATTCATACTCATAAATGGGCATGTTTTCTCTTCCATGATAATAGGATAGCACTGATGAATCTCAGGATAATAAGAATAGTGTTTACCAAAAAAAAGGTTTTGTAAAGGGGGAATGAGGAAAAAAATCTGGAAGAATCGGGAAAGGGGAGGGCAAGGACGCTTCGAGGCGAGTGAGACCCTCCCCGGAGCGTCTTATCCTTATTGCCACTGTTCGATCGCTCGGCTCACTGTTCTGGGTAGCTCTTTTTTCGTCCAACGATCGGCATGTCTATTCCTGAGCTTGAACCGTGAACTCTGAAATGTTGCGCCGTTAATACATGTCCTCAGGAGGCATCTGAGGCATCGCCGCCTTCTTTTTTTGTGGTTTTTCAGCGACCATTGCTTCTGTAGTCATGAGGAGACCGGCAACGGAGGCGGCATTCTGGAGGGCAAAGCGAGTGACCTTGGCGGGGTCAATCACGCCCGCCTTCAGCAGATCTTCGTATTGCCCGCTTTCAGCGTTGAAACCGAAAGCATCGGCTCCTTCTCTGACCTTCCGAACAACCACGGAACCTTCTAAGCCGGCGTTATTCGCGATCTGCCTGAGGGGCTCTTCGAGTGCCCGTTTGACCAGATCCCATCCCAGTTGTTCCTCCTTCGGGAATTTGGCTTTCTCAAGGGACTTGATGGCAATGATCTGAGCCTTTCTGTGTCTGCATCACAGTTCCAGATCTCCTGAAGTACCCATCTGCGATAGGCATGAATGGCACTTATTTTGCAATATGGATATGCCGTGACTTTGCCCGCGCCCCTGAAAAAGGCCTTTTATCCCGCGAAACAGCGGCAAAAGATGCGTCCGGAGTCTGTGGCAAAATGAGATAAGTCATTAATATGATTGGTATTGATTGCTTTGTATACTACAACTAAATATATTTTTTCTGTTGTCAAGGAAATGTCTGGAGATTTTTTCGTAATGTATACACTGTCACCCTTGTCCAGCCCCTTGCTCGTCCTGAGGAGATGTGAGATGAAGGCTGTGAAGGTGGCGGAAGGAGACAAAACCTCTTGACAGAGATCTGATATCATCGTAAGTTTGCAGAAATTTTGGAGATAAGAGCAACCTTCAAAAAGGGGCGGGATCGTGACTAGAACAAGAAAAATCTCTTTGTGTGTGTTTGTATTGATTATTTGCCTCGGCATTTTTCAGACGGGTATTCGGCCGGGGTGGGCTCAGCCGCTCACCTATACGATTCAGAAGGGAGATACCCTGTGGGATATCTGTGAAAAAGTGTATGGAGATGCTGACCTATGGCCGAAGTTGTGGGAAATGAACCCATTTATCACTAACCCGCATCTCTTGAAGCCTGGCGATGTCATCACCTTGCTGGAAGGAGTGCCGGTTTTGAAGAATGCACCGGTTTCAATGGCGAAAAAAATCCCATCGACAAAAATTTCCGCGCCTCCCGTCGTATTTCCGCGCGCATATGATTTGTCTTCGATCAAAGATATGGATGGGTTGGGATACCTGTCTACCAACGAGGTTGTGTCCCTCGGCGCCGTCGTCTCCGGAAACAGGGAGAAAATCATGCTCGGCGCTGGAGAAACCCTTTTTGCACAAATGGCGGGCAGTTCCAAGTGTGCTCCAGGCGACCGTTTCACGGTATGCAAGATATCTTCCCTGCTAAAAGATCCCGTCACCGGGGAGGACTTGGGCTACCTGGTTTCCAACCTGGGAAGGATCCGTATCCTGGAACCTGTTAGAGGAAATCTTTTCAAGGCTCTTATCGAGAAATCGTTCAGAACCATTCGTACGGGAGATCCTCTGTTGAAATATGTCCCCGCATCCTCCTGTATTGAACCCGTCAAGGCCCCTCCTGAGGTGAGCACATACATCGCCGCCATCGAGGAACAGAAGGTAATGGTAGGTCAATACACCACCGTATATTTTCTAAAAGGATCAATGCAGGGTATCCAGCCCGGGCAGGTCTTTCAGATATTGCAAAAGAGAGAGGCGAAGGTGCCGACTGATGACACCCAGAGTCAGGAGACAGTCATGCTCCCGGATGCCTTGCTGGGCTACTGTCTGGTTTTACGTACCACGGCAGATACTGGAACCGGGGTGGTCATGTCCGCAAAAAGGGATATCCCCAACGGCGCACTCATGCGGACCTTGGGCTGGACGAAACCACCGGCGTTCCTCTCTGCAGTTCCTGCATGCCGGGCACAATAAGATAATCCCCTGCGGATAGAACAGAAAACGCTTGACTAACGCCCCGCTTTCTGTTTTATATACGCGCCGTTTCTTCACCGCAGACGAAGGGTGATTCATCCCGATCCTTTCACTCGGACTGAATGAAAGGAAACATTCTTATCCCCTTTTCACGTTAAAATGAGCAAGATTCCATCCGCCGATATTTTTCCATGGCTCTGCCTATTCCTGATCCCGGGAGTAGGAAGTGTGGCCTGTCGAAAACTGATCAGAGATTTCGGCAGTCCGGAAGAGGTATTCAAAGCCGCCCTCCCCGATTTGATGCAGACAGGAGAAATCCGTGAGGGTGTGGCCCGCAGGATAAAAGAAAAAATATTTGCTGTTGATCCCCACAAGGAAATGAGGCGGGTGGAACAGCTCGGCGCAAAGCTCATTTCCTTTTCTGACCCCTGCTATCCCAGCCTCCTGAGAGAAATTCACGATCCTCCTATTATCCTCTACACTCGGGGAAGACCGATTCCCTCTCGTCAACCCTTTATTGCCATGGTTGGTTCACGAAACGCCACGGAATATGGGCGGAGGACGGCGCAGAGGATAGCTCTGGGTCTTACTGAAAGTGGGATAGGGATCAGCAGCGGGCTTGCGCGCGGAGTCGATGCGTCTGCCCATTGGGGATGTGTAAGAGGTCGAGGTTTTACTATAGCGGTCCTGGGGACAGGCGTCGATATACGTTATCCCAGCTCAAACGGAAAACTTTTTGACCAAGTCCTGGAGCACGGTGCCCTCATTTCGGAATTTCCCATGGGAACCGCGCCGGAACCCAAAAATTTTCCTATCCGAAACAGGATCATAAGCGGTATCAGTAGAGGGGTGGTGGTCGTGGAGGCCACCAAACAAAGCGGATCTCTGATAACAGCCGCTCTGGCCCTTGATCAAGGCCGCGATGTGTTTGCAGTCCCGGGGAGCATTGATTCATTCAAGAGCCGCGGACCTCATTTTCTCATTAAGCAAGGTGCAAAACTTGTTGAACACGCCGAGGATATTTTGAGTGAGATGGGGGTCCTCAATCTTGAAGAAAACCGGACCGCAGTTCCGGATGAAATGGAACCGAAAGTGCAGCTTGAGCCGGACGCTGAGAGGATCTTCCTCTGTCTGGGCCCTTACCCAATTCACATAGACCAGATTATCCGGTCCACCGGATGCTCGCCGGGCAAGACCTCGGGCATTCTCACGAGGCTGGAATTGATGGGCTTGGCTGTTCAACTGCCCGGCATGATGTTTATCCGCGCAGAAAAGACATAACCTGAAAGATTATCACAGGATTCTGAGAATTCTCAGAGAAGAGGAATGATTTGAAAAAAGGAATGAGACACAACCTTCTTATAGTTGAATCGCCCGCAAAGGCAAAGACCATTCAGAAATACCTGGGACCAGGTTTTGAGATCCTGGCCTCGGTCGGCCACTTGAAAGACCTGCCGATCAGCAAACTGGGGGTAGACGTAGAAAACGATTTTTCTCCGGAATATGAGACAATCAAGGGGAAGGGCAAGATTCTCGGAGCCCTGAAGAAGGCAGCGAAAAACGCCGATGCCATTTACCTTGCGCCGGACCCGGACCGTGAAGGGGAGGCCATAGCGTGGCATATCGCGCGGGAACTGGAAAACGGGGATAAACAAATCTTTCGCGTTCTGTTCAATGAATTAACCGAAAGAGCCATTCGAGAGGCGGTCGCCTCGCCGGGGACCATCAACCAGGATAAATTCGATTCCCAGCAGGCCCGCCGAGTCCTCGACCGTCTGGTAGGGTATCAGATTTCACCGCTCCTCTGGTCCCGGGTCAAGAGAGGACTCAGCGCCGGTCGAGTACAATCGGTGGCACTCCGGCTGATCTGCGATCGGGAACGAGAAATTCAGAAATTTGAACCGATGGAATACTGGTCTCTCACCGCCCACCTCGAAGCGGACGAGCCGCCAGCTTTCACGGCACGCTTGACCGGGTACGATGGCCAGAAAATTGACCTGAAAAACGAGGATCAGACGCGAAAGATCATGTCCGAGGTTTCGGAGAGGGCATTCGAAATAGTAGCCGTCACAAAGAAGAAGAAAAAACGAAACCCTTTCCCGCCCTTCATTACCAGCACCCTTCAACAGGAGGCTTACAGAAAACTCCGTTTCTCGGCAAAGAAGACCATGTCTGTTGCCCAGAACCTGTACGAAGGGGTGGAACTTGGGAGAAAAGGACAAATAGGTCTTATTACGTATATGCGGACAGATTCCTTCCGTCTCTCCAACGAGGCAGTTGAAAGTGCCAGGGAGTTTATCGAAAAGAGGTTCGGAGAGCGCTACCTTCCCTCAAAACCCAATCGCTTCAAAAGCAAAAAGGGCGCCCAGGAGGCCCATGAGGCCATAAGGCCCACATCCGTGGGCAGGGATCCGGAGAAGATTGCAAGGTATTTGAGTACGGATCAGTCGGCGCTGTACCGACTCATTTGGAACCGGTTTGTAGCCTGCCAGATGCCCCCGGCGATCTTTGACCAGACACAAGCTGACATTGAAGCGGGAAAAGCGCACTTCCGGGCTTCCGGGTCCGTTAAACTCTTCGACGGATTCAGCCTTCTGTATGAAGAAGGAGTGAATGGAGGTTCAAAGGATAGGAACGGGGAGGACACGGTCCTTCCCCCGCTCAGGAAAGGCGAGATAGTGGATTTGGTAAAATTGGAGCCCGGCCAGCATTTCACTCAACCACCCCCAAGATTCACTGAGGCCACTCTCATCAAGGCCCTGGAAGAGAGAGGCATCGGGCGGCCATCCACCTATGCCACTATCCTCAGCAATATCAGCAATCGTGATTACGTGTACAACGACAAACGCCGTTTTCGGCCGACCGAACTGGGTCTGTTGGTGACCGATCTCCTCCTCACCAATTTCACCGCAATCCTGGATCCTGCATTTACCGCACGGATGGAACAAAAGCTCGACCAGATTGAACGGGGTGAGATCTCGTGGCGCCAGGTGCTGGGCGACTTTTACGGCACCTTTAAACAGGACCTGGAAAGGGCGGGCCATGAAATGAAAGGAGAGGTGGCAACATCGATCTCTTGTCCTGAATGCCATCGGCCAATGGCGATCAAATCGGGGAAAAACGGGCTTTTTCTGGGGTGTACCGGATACCCTGATTGCAGGAATACCGCCAACTTCACGCGCGATGAGAAAGGCAATATCCTGGTGGAGAAACCGTCTCAGGTCCAGACGGGCGATGAAATCTGCGAGATATGCGGGCGCCCCATGGTGATTAAGCGTGGCAAATTCGGTGAATTCCTGGCATGTACCGGATACCCTGATTGCAAGAATACACGCAATATCGGAGAGAAAAACCAACCCGGATCTCTCGATGACTTCCCCGGGAAGAAATGCAGTATATGCGGGGCCAACATGCTTGTGAAACGGAATAAATTCGGGCAGCGATTCCTGGCCTGTGAGCGATATCCCGAGTGCAAGCATACTGAACCCATGAGTACCGGGGTTCCCTGCCCGGAGAGAGGATGTGAAGGAACGCTTCTGGAGAAGGTATCAAGAAAGGGGAGAATATTCTATGCGTGCGATCGGTATCCCGAATGCCATTTTGTTATGTGGGATGAACCCCATAGCGGCTCGTGTCCGGTATGCGGAACGCCGGTGCTTGCCGTCAGGCGTTCCGAGACTGCAGAGCCCATTTTGACCTGCCGAAGAAAAGGTTGTGATTTCAGACAGCTTCTTGCGACTTTCTCAGACGATTGACCAGGAGATGAGCCTGCCGTAAGGGTTCCGGAATTCTGTACCGACCCCGGAAATGAAGGATAATCCGGATGGATTCTTCGAGGGTTACTCCATATACCGGATCTTGACGCAGAGATTGTGAAAAACCAGTTTCGAACGGAGAGACTCCTGGATAGCAACGGCCTCCGTGTAACTGACGTTCCAGGGATGAGAGTATTGCAGGTGCATGAACAGGATATATAGCATGGGCCAAACTAGGACAGTCTTTGAACGCCCTCGGAGACATAAAGGCCGCTCTTCTTCCAGTCCTCGCTTTTTTCCTGGGAATTTTTGAGATAGCAGCGTCCTTTTTTATCTCGAATATCGTGGACGCTGTGCCTGAGAATGGTGACGGGCAGTCCGCCTTTCATGTGGACGGCAATCTCGTAACGGTTAAAAGCCACTGCAATTCCTTTGACAATCTCTCCTTCCAGCAGGGTAAAGAAGAGGACCGTCCTCTCCTTCATTAAGGGAAACAAGGTCTTGTTTTTCACGTGGTGCCGGTATCGAGGAGAAAAGTGGGGACCCAGGTGGAGCGCTTCCACTTTGCTGTCCTGCTTCAGGAGAGGTGTCACGGAATTCGACAGTTCGACGGGATAGAGAAATTTAATCTGTACTTTCGGCAGAATTTCCTTTTCTGCCTGACCGCTGTCAACCGTGACATCATAGGTGCCTGTTTCCAGGATCCTGGCCCGAAAGATTCGGTGGGGATGGGCATGAATCTGCCATCGCTGTTCGTCCTGTACTGCCTGATCGAATACCGATTCGTGATAGTGTGTCTCGAGGTATTCCGAAAGGCCGATGAGATAGCCCATTCGCCCCCCTATTCTTGCTGGCTTTTTTCCATCTCCTCTTCGAATTCTTTGAAGAAGCGGTCTTTTTCCTTCCAGTCCGGACCAAATCGCTTGTTAAAGTATTCACCCAATCTGTCGAAGAGTTTTTTCCACAGGGATGCTCCCTTATTGGTTACGATGTCCTCAAGAAAGGGGCGCAGTTCCGAGATTTTTTCCTTTGGGAGAAAGGAAAGGGCACCGAGCTTCATGGATTTTTTCAGGGCCTCGGGCGTAAGCGCGTGGGCGGTCAGCATGACCGTGGGAAATTCACGGGATACGGATGTTTTCAATAACTCAAAACCGTTGACCCCCATGATGTCCAGGATCACCACATCATATGTGTAACTGAGCAGATACTGAATCGCCGTGTCATAATCGGTTGCCTTGTGCAAGAGGACCATATCCAATTCTTCTTGAATGGTTTCAAGCACATCAGGCTCATCGTCAACGGCCAGAACGATCTTGTCTTTCAATGGATTTTGATCGGACATTTTGCTCCCCTTTCGTCTCAGTTGAAAAGTCTTTTGAAATTATGATAGCGGGTCTCCGAGCTGTCCAAAGACGATTTTGAACAAGCAAGCTTTTTATATCAAGAACAGCGTGTGGGGTCAAATCAATATTGCTTGCCGGCGTCTATCAGCGATCAAGATTTATCCGTCGATCTTCACAGGCTTATTTTCCTATTCACGGGACTCTTCTCCTTCACGCAACAAAGATCGATGAGAAATCCGGGCTAAATCATCTTGACCCGGCGCGATTCCTGTGCAATAAAATGCATGATTTCCCACAGGGCCGCAGATGGGGATTGATTGAAACCCCAAAGAACATTTATATCATGAATGGAGAGGTGAAGGCAATACGGAATGAAGGTCGCGCCGGTATTTCACGGGAATCGGCGCGTCACTTTTCCCCCATCCCTGTAGGATTCCGAGTAGTCTTTCCGAACATCGGGAAGAGATCTCCTGGGAACGGCTGAACACCTTCTGGCCCCTTGGCCCGTGGTTGGTGACGCGGCCAGATTAACGGGATCCGCAGCCCCGAGAATACCTGCGGCATAATCGAAATCGGGTGAGAGAGCACAAAAGGAGAAGACCCATGCAATATGACTCCATTATCTATGAGGAGCGAGACCGGATCGGCATGATAACCTTGAATCGGCCTGAAAAGAGAAATGCTCTCTCCCTGGAATTGCTGAAAGAACTGTCCGTTTGTTTACAGTCGCTTGAAGAGAACCAGGATCTGAAAGTCCTGATTATCAAGGGGGCTGGAGAAGCGTTTTCCGCGGGACATGACATGCGGCAGATCCTCGGGAAAGAGCTAAATGATATTCGACGCCTGTTCGACACCTGTGCAGAGTTGATGCTCCTCATTCACCGTATACCCCAGCCGGTCATTGCCCAGGTGCACGGCATTGCCACCGCAGCGGGATGCCAGATGGTAGCGGCTTGCGACCTTGCCGTGGCAGGGGAGGGGGCGCGCTTTGCGACACCGGGTGTGAAGATAGGGCTCTTCTGTACCACGCCCATGGTCCCATTGAGCCGCGCGGTAGGCAGGAAAAAGGCGCTTGAAATGCTCCTCACCGGGGAGTTTGTGTCCGCCAGGGAGGCAATGGCCCATGGCCTGGTCAATAGAGTGGTGCCTGATACGGACCTGGAGAGAGAGACTCTCTTGCTTGCGAAGGACATCGCCCGATACAGCCTCGTGGCCCTCGGCATCGGAAAGCAGGCCTTTTACCGGCAGATTGAAATGACCGATGCCGACGCGTATCATTACGCAAAAGAGGTCATATCCGCAAACGCTGTTATGCCTGACGCCGTAGAAGGAATGACGGCATTTTTTGAAAAACGGGATCCTGTTTGGAAATAGGAGGGAGAAAGGAGAGAAAAATGACCGATGGAGGACCTACCCGCGAAACGGCCTTTCAGCTGCTCACCGAATACAACAAAAATGAGAGCCTGATCAAGCACGCACTGGCTGTGGAAGGGGTCATGCGCTATTTTGCCCGCAAGCGCGGCGAGGATGAAGAAAAATGGGGAATCATCGGGCTCGTGCACGACCTTGATTACGAGCAGTACCCCGATCAGCACTGCCGGATGAGTGAAAAAATACTCAAGGAGCATGGATGGCCGGAAGAATATATTCGCGCCGTTGTCAGCCATGGATGGGGAATCTGCTCCGATGTGGAACCGAAAACCGATCTGGAAAAGACCCTTTTTGCCATTGATGAACTCACAGGGCTCGTGGTGACGACGGCCCTGGTGAGACCGTCCAGGAGCGTCATGGATCTCAAGGCAAAATCGGTGAAAAAGAAGTGGAAAGACAAGCGGTTTGCTGCCGGAGTGGATAGGTCCATCATCGAGAAAGGCGCGCAGATGCTGGGAATTGAGTTGACGGAAATGATTACCGACACCATTATGGGCATGAGGGAAGTGGCGGACGCCATCGGCCTGAAGGGAGTAATCTCGGGGGAGTGATTGTCACCCCTGTTGAAGAGACTCATGATCACATAATACTGATTGAAGGAGGAAATGGATTATGCGGAAGATGATTTTGTTTCTTGTATTCTCATTGGTGTTCCTGGTGGGGAGCGCAGGTGCCGCGCAAAAAGAAATGAAGGTGGGTTTTATTTATGTGGGCCCTGTTGGCGACATGGGTTGGTCCTACGCTCATGATCAGGGACGTCTCGCCGTGGCGGCAATGTTGGGTGTCAAGACCACTTACGTGGAGTCTGTGAGTGAGGGACCTGACTCAGAGCGGGTGATGCTGAATATGGCCCGGAAAGGGTACGATCTCATTTTTGCCACGAGTTACGGGTACATGGATCCCATGTTGAAAGTGGCCAAGCAGTTTCCCAAGACCGTATTCATGCACTGTTCCGGGTTCAAGCGGGCCAAGAATATGGGGACCTATTTCGGGAGAATGTACCAGGCCCGGTACCTTTCAGGCATTGTGGCCGGGTCCATGACCAAATCAAATGTGCTCGGCTATGTGGCCGCGTTTCCCATTCCCGAAGTAATTCGCGGAATCAACGCCTTTGCCCTCGGCGCCCAAGCGGTGAATCCCAAGGCGCAGGTCCGCGTGGTCTGGACCAAGACGTGGTACGATCCTGCCACCGAGAAAGAAGCGGCAAAAAGTCTCCTCGATGTGGGCGCCGATGTTATCACCCAGCACCAGGATTCCCCTGCTGCCTTGGAAGCAGCGGAAGAAAAAGGCGTTTATTCGATCGGATACGACTCTGATATGGCCAAGTTTGCGCCCAAGGGTCATCTTACCGATCCTGTCTGGAACTGGGCGCCACTTTACAAGAAAATAGTGGAAGAAGTGCGGCAGGGGACATGGAAAAGCGAGGCTCTGTGGCCCGGATTGGAGGATGGGATTGTCGGCCTGTCCCCGTTCGGCGCCGTGGTTCCGCAAGCGGTGCGGGAAAAAGTCATGACGGCAAAACAGGCCATCATATCCGGCAAGCTGAAAATCTTTGCAGGCCCGATCATGGATCAGAAGGGCGGCACCCGCATCGCCAGCGGCGCAACGGCTTCAGACAAGGAACTGCTCGGGATGACCTGGTTCGTGAGGGGGGTTATCGGGACAACCCAATAGCAGTCCAGACGCCTGCTCCAGTAGTTTGAGCGACGCTTTTGTCGGTTTGGCTCTTTGGCTGAATTGAGGATCGGGTTGAGCCGGTGAGAGAACCACAGGGGCTGCTGTATGACATACAATGGGGGAAGGAGTCCCTTATAGCCAATGCTTGCCGTCAAAATAGTCAGGAAACAGGAGGCCTCCATATGGAACTCCTGTTTCCTCTTTTTCGCCGCCATAGCTGTCTCTCTCGGTATCAGCGCTCTACTACTCATCATGCATCACAAGTCGCCCCTGGATGGCATAGAGTTGCTGTTCAGGGGCGCGTTCGGCTCTCTGTGGGCCCTGGAGGAGAGCCTGCTCAAAGGCATTCCCATCTTCCTGTGCTCCCTCGGCGTTGCCACGACATTTCGCCTCCAGATTTGGAACATCGGTGCCGAAGGCCAGTTTGCCCTGGGCGCGGTCGGCGCGACATGGGTTGCGCTTCTCTATCCTGATTTACCTCCTGTTCTGCTGCTTCTTCTCATGCTTCTAATCTCGCTGGCCGCCGGAGGCGTATGGGCTCTGATCCCCGCGGTACTCAAAATCAGGCTTCGCGCCAATGAAATCATCGTGACTCTCATGCTGAACTATTTGGGAATCCTCTTCCTGGACTACCTGGTGTACGGCCCATGGAAAGATCCTGTGAGCTTTGGTTTTCCCATGACCCCGGAATTTTCATCCAATGCGATCTTGGGGACCATCGGTGGTACCAGGATCAACTGGGGCGTTGTTCTTTGCCTTGTGCTTGGGCTTGCCGTGTGGATAGCCCTCCGCTACTCGCGGCTCGGTTATGAGCTCAAAGCCAGCGGGGAGAATGTGAAGGCGGCACGGTACGCAGGGCTTCCCTATAACCGTCTTGTCATCCTGGTTATGGTCTTCAGTGGGGCCCTTGCAGGATGCGCCGGCTTCCTGGAGGTA
This sequence comes from uncultured Desulfobacteraceae bacterium, assembly GCA_964581175.1. Lineage (GTDB taxonomy): Bacteria > Desulfobacterota > DSM-4660 > Desulfatiglandales > Desulfatiglandaceae > B46-G9. Next base: position 24,922 of record CAZONI010000017.1, on the reverse strand, counting down.
TCAGCCAACCTGAATCGCCTGCAACCGAGCGTCATTGCCGGTTATGGATATACCGCCATCGTGGTCGCCTGGCTCGCACGGTTGAATCCCCTCTATATTGGAGTGGCCTCCTACCTTCTGGCGGGTCTCAAGGTGGGAGTTGAAAATATGCAGCTGGAATTGCAGGTGCCTGCCGCGTTTGGGGGTATCCTGGAGGGACTGATCCTGCTCACAGTCCTGGCCGGCGGGTTCTTTACCCAGTATACCATCGACATCAGGAGAAGAGAGTGAGAGCCGAAATCCTGGTACCGTTGTTGGCGGCCGCCGTGCAATCCGGCACGCCCATTTTATACGCGACCCTTGGAGAAATCATCACTGAAAAGTCCGGGGTGCTGAACCTGGGAGTTGAAGGTATCATGATGGTGGGCGCCCTGGCTGGTTTCCTGGTTTCCATGTACACGGGGAATCCAATCATGGGTTTTGTTGCAGGAGGAGTTTTCGGCGCCCTCATTGCCGGAATACATGGCCTGGTGTGCCTGGTGTTTCGGGGAAACCAGGTTGTATCGGGTCTTGCGATCACTATCCTTGGGACCAACCTTGCAAATTATCTCGGCACTCCTTATGTGGGGAAGGCCGCGGCTGGATTCGGGATGTTGCCTGTTCCCTACCTTTCAAAAATTCCGATAGTGGGAGCAATTTTGTTCAGGCTCGATATGCTTGTCTATATTTCCTATTTTGTGCCGTTTATTGTCTGGATTTTTCTCCGATATACCAGATGGGGCCTTGGCCTCCGGGCAATGGGTGAGAACCCGGAGGCAGGATCAGCCGGCGGTCTCGGTGTCATGGCGTACCGGTGGGGAGGGATTCTCGCGGGGGGCTTCCTGGTAGGGCTTGGCGGTGCGTACCTGTCCCTCGCCTACACGCATCTCTGGGCAAACGGTCTTTCAGCCGGACGAGGCTGGATTGCCGTTGCTCTGGTCATTTTCGCCTTTTGGAAGCCAGGCCGGGCAATGCTCGGGGCGTATCTCTTCGGAGGAGTGATGGCATTCCAGCTGCGGCTGCAGGCAACGGGGACGAACCTACCTTCTTCTCTGCTTCTAATGCTGCCATACGCATTGACCGTTCTCGTGCTCGTGCTTTCCTCATGGAAGGCAGAGGGAAGTGATGCGCCGGCCGTCCTCGGAGTCAATTTTGAGCCGGTAGAATGAGGGCGGGTCCATCAGTACCATCAGGAAGACCATGATGAGAAGGATTCAAAGGAGGAGTATATATGGAAGGCAACAGGAGTTACTATACAAAGACCTATCCAATCTCCTGGCAGCAGTTGCACAGGGATTCCAAGGCCCTTGCCTGGAGGCTCCTGGATGGGGATTTTTTCAAGGGCATCATTGCTGTGACCAGGGGCGGATTGGTTCCGGCAGCCATCATTGCCCGTGAACTGGACATTCACCTGGTGGACACGGTGTGCGTGTCCAGTTATGACTGGCAAGACCAGACCGGAGAAATTGAGATCCTCAAGGCAGTGGAGGGAGATGGCCAGGGATGGCTAATCATTGATGACCTGGTCGACACAGGGAAGACCGCCAGGACCGTGAGAAATATGCTTCCCAAGGCCCATTTTGCCACGGTATATGCCAAACCCGCAGGGAGACCGTTGGTGGATACTTTTATAACGGAGGTCAGCCAGGACACCTGGATCCTATTTCCCTGGGATTCAGAATCCCAATTTGTGCAGCCGATAATCGGCCGTGCGAAGGACGATAGATGATCTCAGACTCCGCTCTCCTGGTACGGCTTGAAGGCGTAAGCAAGACATTTGGTCACGTAAAGGCCAACAGGGACATAACACTCGATATCAAGGCAGGGAGAATAAAGGCCCTGCTGGGAGAAAATGGCGCAGGAAAAAGCACTCTGATGAGTATCCTCGCAGGCCGGCTGAAGCCTGAAGCAGGACAAATAATTATCGACGGCGCTCCTCAGAAGAACTACTGCACGAAAGCGGCGATTCGAGCCGGTATTGGAATGGTCTACCAGCATTTCATGCTGGTGGATGCCATGACCGTTACTGAAAACATCTTCCTGGGGCGGAAAGACCGTTTCTGGCTCAGACAACGGGATATGGTGGCGAAGGTTGATGATCTGATAACAACCTATGGCCTGAAAATTGATCCTCTCGCGAGGATTTCGAGCCTGTCCATGGGAGAAAGACAACGGGTCGAAATCCTGAAGCTCCTTTATAGACAGAGCCGAATCCTCATCTTCGATGAGCCGACCGCAGTTCTCACCCCGCAGGAGATCTCACAGCTGTTTGACGCAATGCGGGCCATGGCCGTGCAAGGGAAGGCCATCGTATTCATCAGTCATAAGCTGGAAGAGGTCATGGAAATCGCAGACGAAATTGCGATCCTGCGGAAAGGAAGCGTCGTGGACGAAATGCCCGCTGAATCGGTTTCATCCAAGGCGGAGCTTGCGAAGCGCATGGTGGGGCGGGCGGTTCTGTTGAAGGTGGAGCGGGAGTCGCTGGAGCCGAAACAGGTTGTTCTCCGCGTACGAAAACTCCAAGACAGTGTGCTGCATGATATCAATTTCGACCTTCGGCAGGGCGAAATCCTGGGAATAGTGGGTGTAGCGGGAAATGGACAGAAGCGCCTCGTGGAAGTCGTCTGCGGACTTCAGGTCCCTCTCGAGGGAGAAATCAGGATATTGGGGGAGAGTTGGACGCATTTCTTTTCCAAAAAGAGATGGGATGCCAGTTTGAGTTACATTCCCGAGGACAGAATTGGTGTCGCCTCGTGCCTGGATCTCGATCTGGTCGATAATTTCCTCTTGACCACCCGCGGAGGATTTTCCACGGGACCGTGGCTCAAGAGAACGAAGGCTGCAGAAAAGCTGGAAGAACTCATAGAAAAATTTGCCATCAAGGCGCCAAACAGCAGCATAACAGCAAGGCAGCTCTCCGGCGGAAACCTCCAGAAAATGGTCCTGGCGAGAGAATTTTTCCGGAGACCTCGATTGATCGTGGCGGAACAGCCTACCCAGGGACTGGATATCGGCGCCACGGAAGATGTGTGGAAGATCCTGCTCAAGGCAAGAGAGCGGGCAGGCATCCTTTTGATAACCGGAGATCTCAGAGAAGCGATGACCCTTTCCGACCGGATTGGGGTCATGTTCGGCGGTCGATTAATGGATATGTTTCCCGTGACTGATGATCAGAAGATGGAAAAGATAGGGCCCCTCATGGCGGGCTTGGAGGGTTGAGGTTGGTACGCGATCCAGCCGTGGCAGGAGGAGGGCATGGGCCCTCCTCCTGCCCGATCAGGGATTGTTATATTTTTGGAATAGGCCATACCGACTTTACGGTTACGATCTTGCCGTTGGAATATTTCCAGATATCGATAGGGGTCTGCACATCGCCATTCTTGTCGAAGTCCACGGAACCTCCTGCGCCGTCATAGTTGATCTTTTTGCCCTCTTTCAAGAGATCAAAGGCCTTTTTGAACTGACCAGGCAGGATAGTTTCACCCGGGGGATCTGCCACCACACGCAGGTTGTCCCTGATGTTCGCGCCCGTCAGAGGGAGTCCCTTGAGATTTGTCGCATAGGCAGCCAGCCCGATCACCGCCATAGCATCATACGCATTGGTGATATAGGGAAGCGGCGGAAGCTTTCCATATGCTGCTTTGTAATCGGCGTTGAAAAGGTCCAGTGCCGGGCCGGTCGGGGAACCAGCCACCGTACCCATCTGACCTTCAACATTCTTCGCACCCAATGCCTTGATGATATCCTCTGACTTGGTGCCGTCACAGAAAAGGAAGTGCTTGTAGTGGAAGAACTCGATGGCCTCCTTGAGGTATATCTTGGCATGCTCGGGATACGTGAAGGCACAGAGCCTGTCCGGTTTTCCCGCCAGGGCCTTCTTGAGTTCCGCGGTGTAGGATTCGGCCGCCTTTTCATCGATTGGAACCATGGCCAGGACTTTCCCGTGCCGGAATTCAAAGGATTTCTTGAATTGCTCGGCAAGGCCCTGTCCATACGGATTGTTCACATAGATGACCGACGCGGTCTTATTGAAAGTGGCCGCGAGCTGCCCAAGGACAACGCCCTGGAGGGCATCTGAGGGGCAGGTCCTGAAGAGAAAATCCTTTCCCTGGTCGGCGGGAAGCACGCTGATCAATGGAGACGTGGCAGACGGCGAAATCAGCACGACGCCGTTTGGTATGGTGACGGACTCGGCCACAGGGACTGTAATTCCACTGGAAATGGCCCCGACAATTGCGGGAACTTTATCAATCTGGACAAGTTTCTTGGCTGCGTTCACGCCGGGGATCGCCGATGTCTGCGTATCCTGACTGATGACATCAATGGCGAATCCTGCGTCGGTCATCTGCTTCGCAGCAAGCGTGGCCCCGTTGAGGATATTGGGTCCAAATTCCTTGAGCGGACCGGTCATGGACATGAGGGCGCCGACCTTGAGAGGTTGAGCATACGCCCCCGGAACAAGAGTCACACAAAACATAAAAACCGCGGCTAAAATGAAAAGCTTCTTCATGACTACCCCCTTTTGTTGAATGTTAATCTCTAGCAACCACCAACCAATACAATTCAGGCGCAAGCCCCAAAATTATACCCGATATCCTGACAATACAATAAAAAACATTAACTGATTGTTTCTTCATTTGCAAGCTGAAATTTGATGTCTGCCGGAACCGTCTTCCCCGCAGACATTCTGCCTTGCGTGCATGCAAATGGGGAGCAAATGGGCAAAAAAGGCATTTTGTCTTGACTATGGCGCCTAAGTGGACTAGAAATTTCTGTTTAATTTGCGCAGGTTTTCAGGGGAATCCGGATGGAAACTCCTTCGTGGTCAATGTGATTTGTGCCTGGGCGCTTTTCAGCGGCGCTCTATCCAAAGGGAACACGGCAATGCAAAAAGAAAGCTCCGTAGTGACTGAAAGAATGAACAAAGCCCGGAAACTCATTGAGATGGGGCTCGATCTCTTTCCTTCCGGTGGCGACATTGATATGAGTATCTCTGAAGCACTTGACCGTTCCGAGGACCTTGGAGAAGACGAACTGAAAGAAGCCGGAACTGCGTACTCGCTCGCCGGAAGGATTGTGTCCCGGCGGGACTTCGGAAAGGCCTCTTTTTTTCATCTGAAGGACAGGAGCGGGCGCGTGCAGTGCTATATCCGCAAAGACAAGGTGGGCCCCGAAAACTTTGACCTCTTCAAGCTCATGGATATCGGAGATTTTGTTCAGGTGAAAGGTCCTTTTTTCCGCACCAGGACCGGAGAATTGACCTTGCTTGCAGAAGACCTCAGGCTTCTTTCAAAGTCCTTCCGGCCGCTTCCGGAAAAATGGCACGGGTTGACCGATGTTGAAACGCGGTATCGGCAGCGGTATCTTGACCTCATTGTCAATGAAGAAGTAAGGGATGTTTTTGTCCGGAGAGCGCGTATCATTCAGGCGGTCCGGGATTTTTTTATTGAAAAGGATTTTATCGAAGTCGAAACACCGATGATGCAACCCATTCCCGGCGGAGCCACGGCGAAACCATTCAAGACATATCATAATGCGCTCGACATGCCTCTCTATTTGCGGGTGGCGCCGGAGCTGTATTTGAAAAGACTGGTGGTCGGGGGGCTGGAACGGGTTTTTGAAATCAACAGGAATTTCAGAAACGAAGGCATTTCCATAAAGCACAACCCGGAATTCACCATGATTGAATTCTATATGGCCTATGCAACATATGAAAACCTTATTGCAATAACGGAGGAATTGTTCGCCGGCCTCGTACACTCGTTTCACGGAGGAAGAAAGATTACCTACCAGGGCAGGCAGATTGATTTTACCCGGCCATGGAAAAAAATTTCACTCAAAGACGCCCTTCATCAGATAGGAGGGATGGAAGAGAAGGAATTCAGCGACCGGGATCGTGCCGCTGAAACGGCCCGTGCACATGGGATAGATGTTTCAGAAAAAGACAGTTATGGAAAGCTCTTAACCAAGCTTTTTGACGTGCTTGTTGAACCTGCGCTGATAAATCCCACTTTTATTGTGGGCTATCCAACCGATGTTTCTCCGCTTTCCCGGCGGAATAATCAGAACCCCGATCTGACAGACCGGTTTGAGCTCTTCATCGGGGGCTGGGAAATTGCCAATGGGTTCACGGAGCTTAATGATCCCGTCGATCAGAGAAAAAGGTTTGAAAATCAGGTGGCTCTCCGGGAAAAGGGTGATGAAGAGGCCCTGTTCATGGATGAAGATTATGTCACGGCCCTGGAGTACGGCATGCCGCCCACGGCCGGGGAAGGAATCGGCATTGATCGAGTTATCATGCTGATGACGGATTCGCCTTCCATCAGAGACGTTATCCTTTTCCCTCTCATGAAAATCAGACAGGACTAGTCACGATATGTTTTTTGAATTTTTCCTGGGACTGAGATACTTGCGCGCCAAGCGGAAGCAGACCTTTATCTCCATTATCTCGATTATCTCGATCCTGGGAGTTATGGTGGGCGTCACCGCCCTGATCGTTGTCCTCTCAGTGATGAATGGATACCGGGCCGATCTTATGGGAAAAATACTCGGAGTCAATTCTCCTGTGATTGTATTGAGTTATGGCGGCGCCTTTGACCGATATACCTCTGTCATGAACCGGGTTGAAAGAGTGAGTGGAGTGACGGGGGCCACCCCGTTTATCTACGGCCAGATCATGGTCAGCAACGCCGGAAATACATCCGGGGCCATCTTGAGAGGGGTTGATCCCGCGACGGTGGGGAGCGTATTGACACTAAGTAAAATGGTCAAGGGGACAACCGTGTCGTCTCTCGATCAGGATTCAGGAGGTTTGCCCACGGTGATCGTCGGCAAAGAGCTCGCAAAACAGATTGCGGTTCATCCGGGTGATACCCTGACGCTGGTATCTCCGGAGGGCAGGCTCACTCCCCTGGGCAGAGTTCCCAACACCCGGAAATATCGCATAGTAGGGTTGTTTGATTCGGGTATGTATGAGTATGATGCGTCAATGGTGTATATATCTATCAAGGAAGCCGAAGCATTTTTGGGAATGGGGGATAAGGTCACCGGAGTGGAGGTGAAAGTCAATGACCTGGATCGATCTGGTGAGATAGCCCGAGACATCCAGAAAAGTCTGGGATATCCTTACTGGACAAAAGACTGGAAAGCCATGAACAGGAGTCTCTTTGCCGCGCTCAGGCTGGAAAAAGTCACCATGTTCATCATCCTGACGATGATTGTCCTCGTGGGTGCCCTCAATATTATCAGCACGCTGGTCATGGTCGTTATGGAAAAGAGTAAGGACATAGCCATTCTCCGAACCATGGGGACTTCCGCCAGGAGTATCATGTCAATTTTCATGCTCCAAGGCTTATTTGTCGGCGTCTTGGGAACCATGATCGGGCTTGGGTTCGGCCTCGGGCTTTGTCATCTGTTGTCCAGGTACAAATTCATCTCGCTTCCGTCAGATGTCTACTATATCTCAACTCTTCCGGTTCACGTGGAGACAACGGACGTTGTTCTTGTCTCTCTGGCGGCGGTGGCGATTTCTTTTTTAGCCACCTTGTATCCGTCCTGGTATGCTTCAAGGCTCAACCCTGTTGAGTCCCTGAGATACGAGTAGTGAGGAAAGCCGTGCTGGTGCTGCAAGATATTTATAAGACGTACTCGCACCTCGGGGATTCCATTGAAGTGCTGAAGGGAATCAATCTGAACCTCGCAGCCGGTGAAAGCCTGGCAATCATAGGGGCCTCAGGAGTGGGTAAATCCACACTTCTGCATATCATGGGAAGCCTCGAGCCTCCCACGAAAGGAACTGTCTTCTTTGCAGATCGAAAAGTCGGGGATATGGATGAACCGGCACTTTGCAGTTTGCGGAACCGTGAGATCGGGTTTGTCTTTCAGTTTCATCACCTGCTTCCAGAGTTCAATGCCCTGGAAAATGCAATGATGCCCGCCTTGATCGCCCGTCACCCCCTAAAGAGGGCGATGAACCTGGCTGAAGATGTCCTGCGCCAGGTGGGTCTGGGGAACCGGCTGAATCACAGGACCGGAGAAATGTCAGGAGGAGAACAGCAGAGGGTGGCCATTGCAAGAGCGCTTATCATGAAACCCCGGTTGATCCTGGCAGATGAACCCACTGGAAATCTGGACTGGAAAACAGGGGAAGAAGTCGCCGACCTCCTGGCGAAATTGAACAGAGAAATAGGAACGGCAATGGTTGTAGCCACTCATAATCAGCGGCTGGCTGCCAGGATGTCAGCGCAAAGGGAGATTGTTGGTGGAGAACTCATCTAACGGAAGACTACCTTATACGGAACTCAGCAAAGGCCATCCATCACGTATCAGGGCCTGTTTTGCACCTCTCTTTGTGCTGATCTTTTTTGTGTGTTCGTCTCCCATGATTTGTCTGGCTCAAGATGCCACGGTGACGGTATTGCCCTTCAAAGTCTATGCTCCCGCGCGACTTCAATATCTGGCCAAGGGGCTCCAGGATATGTTTGTGGTGCGGATGCAAAAAAAAGGACTCCAGGTAACCAGTACCAGCAAGGCCAATGCACAACCTCTCGCCTCCTCGTCCATGACCAAAGGCACCGCCCAGCAATTGGGAAAGGAGCTGTCCTCGCGATTCATTGTTGGTGGAAGTCTTACGCAAATGGGAAAAAAATTCAGCGTGGATGTAAGGGTCTTTGACCTGAAGTCTCCCACGCCCCCCTTCTTTTTTTATGAGGTTGCGGAAAATATCGATGCACTGCCCTCTGCCGCGGATCACATTGTCGACAGCATCTACAACAAAATTCATGGGGTACCACAGGTGGATTCCGTGCTTGTTGAAGGCAATAAGCGGGTCGAAAGAGATGCTATTCTGGCCGTGATCCGAACGAAAAAAGGACACTCCCTTGACTATGCCCAACTCGATCAGGATCTCCGGGATGTCTACAAAATGGGATATTTCAAAGATGTCAGGATTGAAACCGAGGAAGGCGCTAAAGGGAAAAAGATCATTTTCAAAGTCACTGAAAAACCGTCCATAGGAAAGATTTCCTTTAATGGAAACAAGAAAATCAAGGCGGATGATCTGAAAAAAGAATTAGGCATCAAACTGTATGCCATTTTGGACGAAAATCAGGTGAAACAGAGTGTCGAAAGGCTGAGGACCTTCTACCGCAAGAAGGGGTATTACAATGCCGAAGTAGTCGAACGAACCGGAACTCTTCCGAATAATGAAGTCTCGCTGAACTACGACATTAACGAGCACAAGAAGGTCTACATCTACAAGATTCAATTTCTGGGAAATAAGTCCTTTGACGGGAATGACCTGAGGGACCTCATGCAGACAAGTAAGAAAGGTCTCTTCTCATTTATCACTGATTCGGGATACCTGGATAGAAAGAAACTGGACTTTGATGCCCAAAAAATTGCAGCCTTCTATCACAATCACGGCTTTATAAACGCACGGGTGGGTGAGCCGAAAGTGACGTATGAGAAGGGCAAGGGACTGAAGATCAGCATCGAAGTGGAAGAAGGTGAACAGTACAAGGTCGGCACCGTCTCCGTAGAGGGAGATCTCATAAAATCGCCGGAGGAATTACTCAAACATGTCCGGATTGGAAGAGAAAAGGAGTTCAACCGCGAGACTGTTCGAAAAGACATGCTCGCTTTAAGGAACGTATATGCCGACGAGGGGTATGCATACGCTGAGGTGTCTCCTTCTACGAGTGAGGATCAAAAAAACAAGAAGGTGAATATCATTTACAGAATTTCTCAGGGACCGAAGGTCCATTTTGAGCGCATCAATATCACAGGAAATACGGTGACACGCGACAAAGTGATTCGACGAGAACTCAAGGTGGAGGAAGAGGGGTACTTCAGCGGCGAATTGCTCAGAAAAAGTATGGAGAATTTGAATCGTCTCGGATTCTTCGAGAATGTATCTGTAGACACGAAGCGAGGAGATCAGAAGGATTCCATGATCGTGGATATCAACGTGAAAGATCGGCCGAACCGCTATTTCAGTGCCGGTGTGGGATATGGCTCAGTAGATGAAACCATGGTTTCCTTTCAAATAGCCGATAACAATTTTTTCGGCTACGGACAGAGCCTGAATGCTGCTGCGAGCCTCGGGGCCGTATCGAGCCAGTATGACATCGGTTTTACGGAACCATGGTTTCTGGGAAGACAATTGTCGCTGAGCACGGATATCTATAAATGGAAAAGAGAGTACGACGAATATACCAAGGATAGCTGGGGAGGATATGTGACCCTCGGATTTCCTGTAGGAATTGACGATTACACAATTGGATCCGTCAAATATGGATATGATAACGCCGACATCACGGATGTCGCTGATACGGCCGCTACAGCGGTGAGAGAGATGATCGGCCAGAATGTGACCAGCAGTGTCACCCTGGGCTTGAGTCGGGACAGCAGGGACCGGCCGTGGGATACCCATAAGGGCTCGATCAACAGCATCAGCTTCGAATATGCAGGGGGTCCCTTCAGCGGAGATCTCTATTTTAACAAATACCAGGCGAGAACCGCCTGGTATTTTCCGCTTCCCTGGGATACAGTTTTTCTAGCTCAGGGGAGATGGGGCTACGAGGTCAAACGCACCGGGGGGAAACTGCCGGTTTTTGAGAAATTCTTCCTGGGCGGCATTGACACAGTGAGGGGATTCGATTACGCCGCCATTTCCCCGAGGGACCCTGCCACTGGAGACAAAATCGGCGGGGAAAAGATGATGGTGTATAACCTCGAATACCGGTTTCCTTTGGAAAAGGAACAAGGCGTTGTGGGCGTTGTCTTTTTTGACGCCGGAAATGTCTTTGAAAAGGACGAGGATTGGACCTTCAGTGGGATCCGCCGGTCGGTAGGGGCAGGTATCAGGTGGTATTCGCCCGTTGGCCCCTTGCGGATCGAATATGGATTAAATCTTGACCCGCGTGAAGATGAACCTTCGGGCAGGTGGGAATTCAGCATCGGTGGAGTATTCTGATGGGAAGTCGAAAGGTAACACGAAGAGGAGGAAACAGCATGAAGAAATTTGGGATTATTTTTCTTTCCATTCTGCTTTTGAGTCTGACAGGCACCGCACTGGCGGTGGACACTGCTAAGGTGGGCATTATAGACATGCAGAAGTTCCAGCAGGAGTCCAAAAAGTTTCAGAAGGTTCGGGCCGACCTGAAGAAAAAATTTGAATCGCTTCAGAAAAAACTCGATAAAGAAAAAGCTGAGCTGGCAAAAATCGAGGAAGAGTTCAAGAAGCAGAGCATGATGTTAAGCCTTGATGCAAAGGAAGACAAACAGAAAGAGATGGAAAGAAAGCAGCGGTATTATAAATACCTCTACACCGAATATACCCAGGAGATGAAGGACGCTGAACTTGATGCGCGAAAAAAAGTGGGAAAGGAAGTGGAAAAGATCGTCGGGAGCATGGGAGATAAGGGTGACTATGTTCTGATTTTTGAGCGACAGGCTCCCGGGCTTATCTATTTCAACCATGCCCTTGATATCACTGAGAAGGTGGTTAAGGCATATGACGGGTCAACACAATAGGGGAAAAAGAGCCCCGGAGATCGTGCTTGAAGAAATCGCCCGGATTATAGGTGGGGCGGTCATTGGTGATGAACAAATAAAAATCAGGGGCATTAATGCCCTTGACACTGCAGGACCGGGTGAAATCTCTTTCCTCACCAGTGCCCGTTTTGAGGACAGGCTTCCCCAGACAAAGGCCTCAGCAGTAATCCTCCGGGAAAGAAATTCCCTTTATGGGGGAGCCCAGGTCATCGTTGATAACCCGAAAACGGCCTACCCGAAGGTTGCCGCCCTCTTTGCCTCGGAGATTCCAAGATTTCCCGGTATCAGCAATCAGGCTGTTTGTCATGCCAGTTGCGCACTTGGAAAAGGAGTTTCTATCTATCCACATGTTTTTGTCGGCGAGGGTGCCGTTATCGGTGATGAGACGATTCTGTTTCCCGGTGTCTACATTGGGGATGGGGTCCACATCGGCAGAAATAGCGTTCTTTACCCCAACGTGACTGTCCTGGATGATTGCCGGATCGGGAACGAAGTGATCATTCATGCCGGTACCGTCATCGGAAGCGATGGTTTCGGTTTTGTGCAGGACGGTGGGCATTCCACAAAAATCCCCCAGATGGGCATTGTGCAAATCGATGACCGGGTTGAAATAGGGGCCAACAACTGCGTGGACCGGGCGGCATTCGGGAAGACCTGGATCCAGCGAGGCGTGAAGACTGACAACCTGGTACAGATTGCCCATAATGTCATAATTGGGGAAGACACCATCATTGTTGCACAGGCAGGCATTTCCGGGAGTGTGAAGATCGGCCGGCAGGTGATGATTGGAGGACAGGTCGGGGTCGCCGATCATCTCGAAATAGGGGAGGGGGTCATGATCGCGTCCCAATCAGGGGTTGCCAAGTCGATTCCCCCGGGAGAAATAGTGTCAGGAACTCCCACCATGCCCCATCGCCTCTGGTTAAGAGCTTCAAATCTCTTCGCGCGCCTGCCGGAGTACAACCTCAGGATCAGGGAACTGGAAAAGCGCTTGGAAAAAATGAAAACAGAGCGCGAGAAGGAGTGAGAGCGAAATGGAATTACCCCTTTCTTATGAAGAAATAACACGCTTGCTCCCTCATCGCTATCCCTTCCTGTTCGTAGATAGTATTACTGAACTGGAACCGGAGAAGCGGGTGGTGGGACTGAAAAACGTCACCGGAAACGAGCCTTTCTTCCAGGGGCACTTTCCCGGGCGGCCCGTCATGCCGGGAGTTCTGATCATTGAAGCCATGGCCCAGGTCGGGGGCATACTGGCACGCCTGTCCGTCCCCGGCATCCTTGAAAAGGGAAAAGAAGACGGCATTTTTTTCATGTCCATGGATAAAGTGAAGTTCCGAAGGCCGGTCATACCGGGCGACCAGATAGTTTTCGAATTGGAGCCCTTGCGGACCGGGTCCCGGGTCTGGAAGATGCGTGGGAAAGCTACCGTGAACGGAAAGATTGTCGCTGAAGCCGAACTGGTGGCATCGATAGGCTAATTAAATAATACAGGATAGGAAAGGAATTTCAACAGCAGACGTTTGAAAGGAAAAAACGAATGGAGATTCATCCTTCAGCGGTGGTCAGCCCCCACGCTGAGCTTGGCGAGGGAGTCAAGGTGGGCCCCTACAGCACGATTGGGAGTCATGTAACCATAGACGCAGGGACGGAAATAGGAGCGCATGTCGTCATTGAGGGGCATACCCGTATTGGCAAAAGAAACAAGATCTATCCGTATACTTCGGTCGGCACGGCTCCCCAGGATATCGGATACCGGGGAGAGGATACCCGGCTTATCATCGGAGACGACAACGTGGTCAGGGAGTATGTGACCATTAACCGGGCCACCGCAAAACAGGAATGGGAAACGGTGATCGGAAATCAGAATTACATCATGGCGTATGCGCACGTAGCCCATGATTGCTACCTTGGAAATCGGGTAATCATGTCAAATGTCGCGACCCTGGGCGGCCACATTTCCATAGGTGATTATGCCATCCTGGGCGGCCTGGTCGCAGTCCATCAGTTTGTCCGCATAGGGTCCTATGCGTTCCTGGGAGCGAAATCCGGCATCGACCGGGATGTTCCTCCTTTTATGATGACTGCCGGTCCTCGGGCCCGGCTTTACGGTATCAACCGGAAGGGGTTGCGGAGAATGGGATTTCCTCGTGAGGTCGTAGACGGGCTCAAAAAAGCCTATCGGATCATCTGGCGGGAAAACCATCGGTTCAGCGAGGGTATTCGCCAGGTGAGAAATGAAATAGACTCTTTTCCGGAGCTTGAAATGCTCTTGGCCTTCTTAGAAGGCTCGAAGCGCGGCATCCTTCGTTCAGCCTGAATTCCATGTCGGTATCTACACAAAAGCCTACCCTCGGGATCATCGCCGGGAGTGGAAAGTTTCCTTTGCTGGTCGCCCGAGCTGCCAGAAATGCCGGATTACGAGTCGTCGCCATCGCCCATGAGGGAGAAACCGACCCTGCCCTGGAGTATGAAACTGACAGCATTGTCTGGATTCGACTCGGTCAACTGGGGCGACTCATAAGAGGCCTTAAAACACATGGTGTCCGAACTGCCGTGATGGCGGGGGCCATAGAAAAAAGGCGCATGTTTGGCAATATACTGCCCGACCTGAAAGGTCTCGGTCTCATGTCCAGGCTGGCCATTTTCCACGACGATGATATTTTGCGAGCGGTCGCCCGCGAACTCGACAGAGAGGGAATCGAGGTGGTCAGTTCGACAACCCACGTCCCCGAGTTGGTTGCCCCGCCCGGGATTCTTACCATGAAGAGGCCTTCAAAGGCCGAGAAAGAGGATATGGTTTTCGGCTGGAGAATCGCCAAGGAGCTGGGCGGCCTGGATATAGGACAATGTGTGGTGGTCCGGCAAAAGACTGTATTGGCTGTGGAGGCCATAGAAGGTACCGATAGAACCATTTTGCGAGGAGGCAGGCTCGCCCGCGAAAAAGCGATTGTTGTCAAAGTGAGCAAACCGAACCAGGATCTCCGGTTTGATGTTCCGTCCATCGGAGTAGGAACCATACGATCCATGGCAAAGGCAAAGGCAAGTGCAATTGCAGTAGAAGCGGGAAAAACGCTGCTGTTCGACAGAGATGAAATGATTTCGCTGGCTGATAAAGAAGGGATCTCCATTGTCTCTTTGCAAGGAGAGGACATACCTTCTTAGCCACCGTCTACGAGAAAGTCCCGTAAAGTCGGGCCATAAATAGATCGTCTTTGCGGAAAAGGCTGACCTGATAGAACAAGGCTTCAGGTGTATTTTGTTAAAGACCGGGGTGAGCATCATTGATGGATAAGGATATACGGGTTGGCGTCATAGGCGTGGGACACTTGGGGGAGTACCATGTGCAGAAATATCGTGCTATGAAAGGCATTGAACTGATTGGAGTGGTCGACATCGATGCTGGTCGTGCTGCAGAAATCACACAGAGGTATAATACGACGGCATACAGCTCGCAAGACGAACTATTGGAACGGGTGGATGCTGTGAGCCTGGCGGTCCCGACCGAGAGCCATTTTGCTGTTGCGAAAGAGATCCTGGCGGCCGGCGTTCATCTGCTTATTGAAAAGCCCATAACCTATGACCAAGATGACGCAGACAGGCTCATCCATATGGCCCAAGAGGGCGGGCTGGTTTTGCAGGTGGGTCATGTGGAGCGTTTCAATCCGGCAGTGGTAAAAATGGAATCCCTCTTGAAGCAACCCATATTTGTGGAATCTCATCGGATGAATCTCTTCACCGTGAGAGGAACGGACGTTGATGTGGTGCTCGATCTCATGATTCATGATCTCGACATCATCTTGCACATGGCTCGATCGGACGTCCGGGAAGTGCACGCCGTAGGGATGTCGGTAATAACAGAGAAGACAGATATTGCAAATGTGAGGATAATCTTTCAGAACGGCATGGTAGCAAACCTGACAGCGAGCCGCGTTTCCAATCAACCTCTTCGAAAGATCCGTATTTTTCAGCCCGACGCATATATTTCGGTGAACTGCCTTAAGAAGGAGATCAGCGTAACCCGGCTTAACGACATCTCGCGTACCGAACCATTTCCTCAGATTGTGTCGAGCAAGATGAATTATCCTGACGCTGACCCCCTGTTTGATCAGTTGGGCGCCTTTGCATACGCGGTACGCACCGGAACTGAACCGGTTGTCACCGGTCGAGACGGGAGCGCAGCTCTGAAAATTGCCCTGGCCATCATTGATCAGATTGAGAAGGGGTGCAGGAATTTCCAGAGCCTCTGTTGATCAAGTCTCCTTTTTCCGTTTCCAGCAGGACCCTGCGCCGAGGGATGATATGAAATTCGTGCTCATGGTTGCCGGCGAGGCCTCCGCAGACCAGTATGGAGCCAGGCTCGTCAAGGAAATTCTCCGGTGGGACTCCGGCGTTGCCTTCTGGGGCATCGGTGGAGAAAAAATGGCCGGCGCAGGGGTGAAAATCCTGTTCTCATCCGGGGAGATGGCTGTTGTGGGACTTACCGAAGTACTTCCCCGAATTGGGAGAATTTTCACTGCTCTCAGACGTCTCCAGCGTATCCTGAAGGAAAAACCTCCTGATCTTCTCATCCTTCTGGACTATCCTGATTTCAACATTCCCCTCGCCGGTACAGCAGCGCGCCACCGGATTCCGGTACTTTATTACATCAGCCCCCAGATCTGGGCTTGGAGAAAGAACCGGGTCCGGAAAATAAAGAGGCGGGTAGACCGGATGGCCGTCATCCTTCCCTTCGAGGAATCCTTTTACAGGAACAAAGGCGTCAGAGTGGAGTATGTCGGCCATCCTATACTGGATATCTGGCCCGGACTGTCTCGCAGGCATCGTAGTGGTCCGGCCGGACCTTCTGCGTTTCCCTTTATCGGGCTGGTGCCGGGAAGCCGAAATGAAGAGGTGCGCTCCCTTCTCCCCTCGATGATTTCGGCCGCTCAGCTGTTGAAAAGGAAGCACCCTGATCTGCGATGTGTGCTGCCCCTGGCTCCGACCCTTGACGAGGAGATGGTGAGCCGCCTCATTCTCCAAAGTTCGGTGCCTGTTGTCATATCCCGGGAAGGCATGTATGATACTCTCAAGGGATGTGATGCAGCCATTGCAACTTCCGGAACCGTGACACTCGAACTGGCCCTGATGCAGATTCCAATGGTCGTCGTATACAGGCTCTCGAGGCTGTCTTACCAAGTCGCCAAGAGAATGGTCAGGGTCCCTCACATCAGCCTCGTAAACCTTGTAGCCGGAAAGAACGTGGTTACCGAATTGATCCAGAACGAGGCTGTTCCTGAAAAGATGGCATTCGAAACAGAACGGATTTTGAGTAACAACGAGGCACGGATACAAATGATACGAGAGCTCGAGATTGTAAGCAGGCTGTTGGGGAAGAAGGGTGCATCGGCAAGGACCGCCGCAATTGCCTTGGAAATGATGAGGTAGAAGGGAATGGCGAGAACAATTCTGGTGGTGGATGACGAGGCGAGCATTCTCCGATCCGTTGAGGGCATCCTGTCGGATGAAGGATTTGAGGTGGTAAACGCAGAGAGCGGTACAGAAGCCCTTGAGAAGATTGATCAGCTCATCCCCGACTTGGTTCTCCTGGACATCTGGATGCCGGGAATGGACGGCATAGAAACACTGGTGAAGATAAAAGAGGCTTACCCTTACCTCCAAGTGGTCATTATGTCCGGACACGGGAACATTGAGACGGCGGTCAAAGCGACCAAACTGGGAGCCTATGATTTCATTGAAAAGCCGCTTTCGATGGAAAAGCTGCTCCACTCGGTGCGAAAGGCCCTGGATTATTACCGGTTGGAAGAAGAAATCAATCTTCTGAAGCAGAAACACAAGCAAAAATCAAAGCTTACCGGGCACAGCAAACCTATCCGCCGCCTCAAGGAACAGATACGCATCGTGGCGCCCACCAATGCATGGGTCCTGATTTCGGGAGAGAACGGCACCGGAAAAGAGCTTGTGGCCCACTATATCTACCGATTGAGTCGGCGGAGCAATAAGCCCATGGTGGAGGTAAACTGCGCTGCAATCCCTGAGGACCTCATCGAGAGCGAGTTGTTCGGGCATGAGAAAGGGGCATTCACAGGTGCCGCCACCATGAGGAAAGGGAAGTTCGATCTCGCCCACGAAGGGACTATTTTCCTTGATGAAATAGGAGATATGAGCCTGAAGGCCCAATCGAAGACCCTTCGTATCCTGCAGGAACAGAAGTTTGAACGGGTAGGAGGGGCGAGGACCATTGAGGTGGATGTACGGGTGATCGCAGCTACCAATAAAGATTTGGAGTCTGAAATAGAGAAAGGAACCTTTCGGGAAGATCTCTATTTTCGGCTGAATGTCATTCCGATACAGGTGCCTCCTCTCCGAGACCGGGCGGAAGATATTCCCGAGCTCGTGGAAGAATTCCTGGCGGAGTTTTCGGTGAGTACGAACATCGATCCCAAACGGCTGAGCGGCAGTGCCATGGAACTATTGAAGAAGTACCCGTGGCCCGGGAATGTTCGTGAGCTGAAGAACCTCGTGGAGAGGCTGATGATCATGAGCCCGGGGATGGTTATCGAAGCAAGTGATATTCCTTCCCCTTTTAATCAGGCCCAGGGACGGGAACCGGTGTTTGAACCCCGCATTCTGCCCGATACCCTCAAAGAGGCAAAAAATCAGTTTGAAAAGGCCTTTCTCGAGACAAAACTCAGGGAATACGACTGGAATATCTCCCAGACGGCTGAAGCCATCGGCATCGAGAGAAGCAATCTCCACAAAAAGATCAAGGCCTACGGCCTGGAAGCCCAGCGATCGTAAGTCCCGCGGTCCTGCCAATGTGTTCCCAGAGTTCCTCCCTTCCCTCGCGCGTTTTTGAAGAAAAGAGGACCGGCCCAATGGGTGCATATGCTCTGCATGCCTGAAGTATCCTGCCTGCCTGTGTTTTCGCCTGTTGTCTGCTGATTTTGTCTGCCTTTGTAAGCGCCAAAATAGCGGTGACGTTGTGATGCTTCAGCCATTGGAGCAGGTCACCGTCTCCGGGCGACAGATCCCGTCTGACATCCAGGATGACAACCACCGCCTTCAGATTGGGTCTCGTTTTCAAATAGGCTTCCACCATCTGCTTCCAGGAAGCCTTGACTTGTATAGGAACTCTGGCGTAGCCATAGCCGGGGAGATCCACCAGGTAAATTGCTGCGTTTACCAGGAAGAAATTGATCGACTGCGTCCTTCCTGGACGGCTGCTCGTCCTGGCAAGGTTTCCACGTCGCACAAGGGTGTTAATGAGGGAGGACTTGCCCACATTAGACCGCCCGGCAATGGCAATCTCCGGTCTATCGGGAGAGGGATATTGTTCTTGCCGAAAGGCGCTTGTTATAAACCGTGCGTCCATTTACCGATGCGAGAAAAAATCTTCAATTCTATCAAGACCTGTTTTTATATTATCCAGGGAGCTGGCGTAAGAGAACCTGAGAAAACCCTCCGCCTTTTTCCCGAAATCGATTCCGGGACTGACGCCGACCCCGGCTTTTTCCAGGATTTCAAATGCGAGACCATAGGAACTCTCACCGAACTCTTTTGCGTTGGCAAAGACATAGAAAGCTCCGACGGGCTCCACGGGAAGACCGAAGCCGAGTGCACGGATTCGCTTGATCATATACCGCCGTCTCTCATCATAGATTTCTCTCATGCGCATTACATCTCTTTCAGCGCACGTGAGAGCGGCCAGCCCTCCCCATTGGGAGATACTGCCGGCGGATATGAAGAAATTCTGCTGCAGCTTCTGAAGCGGCCGTACGAAGCTGCGAGGCGCAATGACATACCCCAGCCTCCAGCCGGTCATGGCGTAGAGTTTGGAAAATCCGTTGAGAACAAAGGCGTTGTCGGTATACTCCAGGATCGTGTGCTCTTCTTGGCCATAAACCAGTCCGTGGTATATCTCGTCGGAAATAACGGGAAGTCCCAGGCGGGCAATAGCCTCCATTCGTTCGGGAGAGAGGAGATTGCCTGTGGGGTTCCCAGGCGAATTGATAAGGACAGCCCTTGCTCTGCGGCCGATCTTCTTCTTGATTTCCTCGGGGTTCAACTGGAAGCCCTCTTTTTCCTCCCCTTTGACAAAAACCGGCCTGGCATCCAGGAAGGTGGCGTAATTCGGGTAGCAGGGATAGTGAGGATCAGAAAGAATGATTTCGTCCCCGGGATCCAGGAGGGCGCAAAAAAGCAGGAGGAGCGCGGGAGATGTTCCCGAGGTGACGATGACTTGCTCAGGCGATATGTGGACTCCGTATTTTTCCTGGTAATGGGTGCAAATTGCTTCTCTCAGGGGGAGGATTCCCAGGCTGTGGGTGTAGTGTGTCTGGCCCCGGATCATGGCTTCCCGCGCGGCGTCACAGATACAGGAGGGAGTTCCGAAATCCGGCTCTCCTATCTCCAGATGGATGATATGGCGCCCTTCCTTTTCGAGTTCACCGGCCCGTTCCATGACCTCCATGACGATAAACGGAGGAATCGTGAGCGCTTTCCTGGTTATCATTGTCTGCATGGCATCCTCATTTCATCACGTTAGTTGAGCCTTACGCCCTCTGCTTTACGCCCCTCATATAAGTTTGTTCAGAGGATATTCAATGATCCCCTGCGCTCCCACCTTTATGAGTTGCGGGATAAGATCCCTCACAATGCTGGAATCCACCACGACCTCCACGGAGACCCATGAGGAATTATAGAGGCCTGCGACCGTCGGTGCATTCAGCGAAGGAAGAAGAGCAATAATTTCATCCATCTTTTTGGTCGGAACATTCATTTTGAGCCCCACCATGTTCTCGGCCCGCAATGCCCCCTTGAGGAGAAGAACAATTTCCTCCATCTTTGCCTTCTTCCAGGAGTCCTGGTATGCGTCGCGATTGGCAATCACCTGGGTATTGGTCTGCATGAGTTCGTGAATAATCCTGAGACCATGGGCCTTAATAGTACTCCCTGTTTCCGTCACTTCCACAACGGCGTCGGCCAGACCTGAAACGACTTTTCCCTCAGTGGCGCCCCATGAGAATTCAACCTGGACATCTATGCCCCTTTCCTGGAAATAGCGGGTCGTAAAGTGGAGAAGCTCCGTGGCAATTTTTTTTCCTCGCAGGTCGTGCAAATCTCTGATCTCGGAATCGGCCGGCACGGCTACTACCCAGCGCGCCGGTTTCTGGCTCACCTTGGAGTAAATGAGGTCATCGATTACGATCACGTCAGATTCGTTTTCTTCAACCCAGTCCTTGCCCGTGAGCCCGACGTCCAGGGTGCCGCTTTCCACGTACCTGGACATCTCCTGTGCCCGACAAATGCTGCATTCAATGTCATCATCGTTTATGTCAGGAAAATAACTTCTTGAATTGACGTTAATTTTCCATCCAGACTTCTCGAAAAGCCCGATAGTAGCCTTTTGGAGACTCCCTTTTGGAATTCCCAGCTTCAATTTTCTCATTTCTTATATACCCTTTCAGGATCGAATATCTTGTTTCCGACAATAACCACGTCGCCGTTCTTGTCTATCTTCCTGTGGAAGCAGGTATCATACCCGGTGTGGCAGGCCGCGCCGCCAACCTGTTGAACCTGAAAAAGCACCGTGTCATTGTCGCAATCAACAAAGATGCTCCTTATCCTCTGCACATGGCCTGAAGTGCCTCCCTTGTGCCAGAGTTCCTGGCGGGAACGGCTCCAGTAATGCGCTTCTCCCGTCTCAAGAGTCTTTTCCCATGAGGCCTCATTTATGTAGGCTACCATCAGCACCTTCCCCGTCTCGTGTTCCTGCACGACCGCAGGAAGGAGACCGTTGCCTTTTGAAAAATCGAGTTTGACCATAAAAATCGCTCCTTGCCCAAAAGTATTAAAGCTTACCCCACGGGAATTTTTTAAGGCAAGAAAAAAACATCCCTGATTGCAGGGCTCGGCTTCAGCCGATTGCAGCCGGATGATTTCCGCTCAATTGCCCGCATGCCGCGAGGATGTCCTGTCCCTTGCTCTTCCGTATGATGGCGGTAAGATGCCTGTCAATGAGTTGTTTTTGAAAGCAGAGAATCTTCTCCGTGGGCGGCGGGGAAAAAGGGGAACCTTCATGAGGATTCAACGGGATCAGATTAACCTTGGCCCGGAGTCCTGACAGTACTTTGACGAGACGAAGGGCATCTCGTTTGCTGTCATTGATTCCGTCGATCAAAATGTACTCAAATGTAATCATGCGCCTGTTGGGGAGCGGAAAGATCCTGCATGCATCGAGCAGTTTGTCCAGGGAATATCGGCGATTCACCGGCATCAGCATGCTGCGCGTCTCATCATCGGCTGCGTTCAGGGAGACAGCGAGATTAATCGTAATGTCCCTGCCAAACCGGATTATCTCCGGGACCAGGCCGCTTGTGGACAAGGTAATTTTTCGATGGGAGAAATTCATCCCCGTTGCGCTCACCAGGAGACGAACAGCCTTGATCACATTTTCATAATTTGCGAGAGGTTCGCCCATCCCCATGAGAACGACATTGGTCAGGCGTTCAGGTGATTCCATGGAACGTCTCACCTGGATGACCTGATCCACAATCTCGGCGGTGGACAAATTTCGCTTGAGGCCCCGCTTCCCCGTGAGGCAGAAACTGCATCCCATGGCACAGCCCACCTGGGACGAGATGCAGAGGGTCCAGTGCTCCCGTTCCGGAATCAGCACTGATTCAATCCTGTGGCCGTCGGTCAGCTCGAAGACGTACTTTCTGGTCTCATCCCCGGAGTGCAGGAGGTCAACCAGAACCAGGTGATTCATGGTGGCCTCATGAGAGAGAAAGGACCGAAGGGATTTCGGCAGATCGGTCATGTCATCGAAAGAACCGGCGAGACGTCTAAAAAGCCAGGAGTGGATCTGGCGCCCTCTATACGCGGGAAACCCGCGCTCCAGGGCCCAGTGTTCTATCTCCGGGGAATCGAAGCCTTTAAGGTCAGCCGGCATCTTCACACGTGCCGCCTGCCAGGGCGGATGGATTTTCACACATGGTTCTCAGCTTCGCCAGTTCCCACACGTAATCGTATAGGTGAAGACCCTTGCTGGCCGCAATAATTTCTCCGTCTTCTACGCCCACGCTTGACGCCATATATTCTTTGAGGAGCTGGATAGCCCCAAGATTCGCAGGAAATCCATTCCACAAATCCCATGACCGGAAATAGACCACGAAGTGAAGTTTTCCGTCTTTTATACGGGTGTCGATTCCCCGCAGGCAGGGGGGATCCTTCAGGTGAATGGATTGAGGATCTCCAACCGTCATGAATGCCTGGTTGGTTCCATATCCGTCCTCTTTATACATACGGATTACCTCGCCAATCTGGCTCTCGAGATACCATCCATAGGTATAGTCTTCACCGGGCTGCTTCATGGACGTCATCAGATAGGGAAGATATTCCTCCAAGTAGCCTTCTGCAACGGGATTCGGGATACCCAGAGCAGGAGGAATGTCGGGCAGGAGGGGCCTGACTCCAGGGTATTTGATATGGACCGTTATGTAATCGAATTCAAGGCGTTTCTGGCCCTCATAACTCCCTCTTTCAATGGTATATTCATGTCCTGTCTCCAGCAGCTTGTAGACACACTGAAACCACGCGTCAGGAAGATCGCGTGCCTGGATAAATTCAAGATTCATTAAGGTATCTCCTTTTTCTCCTGTTCATCCAATCAAAGTGCAATGCCGGCAGAGTGTCAGCAACCGGGCACATCTGCAGCATTTCCTCGATCGATTCTGGCAAGGGAGCCACCAGTTGTCAATCCAAAACGCTCCCCCCTGACCCCTCTTTCAAGTCAGCGTTTCACAAGGTGGATATGTTGTTTTCTCAAGGCCCTTTGAACTATTTTTAGTACTTCCGGCTCAATGTCCTGCCAGGTGACGGCACGATCCTTTTTGACCAGGATTTCCCCCGGCCGCATCATGAGTTCCCTAAGGCCCGGGATCTCGAGTAATTCCTTTGCCATCCGCACGCCGATGTTCCCCAGGCTTTTCACGTTTTCCCGGGAAGTATCCAGAGGCGTTTTGTGAAAGACCTCGACCCGGGGCGGCCAGAAGGAGACACCGATGAAAAAACTCCTCATGTGGGGATTGGGATGTTCGTAGACAACGATGTCATCATGCATAACCAAAGGCAAAGTCCTGAGAAAGAGATCATTGATCTTTTCCCGATCATCATATAGTATCAAGACCAATGAAAGGCGGAGGATAACCGGTGGATGAAGCGACTGACCTTGAGTATTACCATACACGAAAAGAGTGAAAAAGTCCACGAACACGATTCTTGTCCAAATCGAGCGTCAAATTTCATCCGGGTGTGAAGAAGGCGGATGGACGGAGATGATGCATTGACGGCGGATCAGAGGTTTTTCAATTCATTATGGATAGGAGAGAGGATGACATCATGGGTATAAGAAGGATTGCTTGTTGTGTTGATTTCTCCAGGAATGCCGAGGCAGCTTTCACTGTGGCCCTGGAAATGGCGGAAAAATATTCAGCGAAACTGTTTGTCGTGCATGTGCTCCCCCCTCTGATAAATCCTCTCTTGACAGAGGCGGAGTGGGTGGTACCCACGGAACCGGATAAGTCTCTAATCTTGGATATCGAGGAGCGTATGCAGCAGGAATACGCAAGCAGAATAGGAGAGGGCATACAGTCCGAACTCATTGTTCGGGATGGACACGTATCCACTGAAATTTTGCAATTCCTTGAGGAACAGGATGTGGATCTGGTCATAATGGGCTCCTATGGCCTGTCAGGAGCGGGTCTGGTATTTTTTGGGAGTGTGGCAAAAAGAGTTGCCCATAAGGCACAATGTTCGGTAATGATTGTCCGTTCTCACGAGAAGAAAGAATAACGCCAGCCGGAGGTGGAAGAGATGGAGATGAAGACCCTTGGTGTGGTCGGTGCAGGGCAAATGGGCTCAGGCATCGCACAAGTCGGAGCGATGAACGGTCTTGAAGTGATCATGAATGACGTCAAGGATGAATTCGTGGAGAGAGGGTTTGCAACCATAGAGAAAAGCCTGGCCAGGATGATAAAAAAAGAGCTTTTAACAGACGCACGGAAAGATGAAATCCTTGCTGCAATCGAGGCATCCACCTCTTTCAAAGATATGGTCAAGGCAGACTTCGTCGTGGAAGCGGCGACCGAAAACGAGACCGTCAAGCTGCAGATATTCGAAGAGCTTGACCGGCAATGCAGGGAGGGAGTAATTCTCTCATCAAATACCTCCTCCATTTCAATTACCAGGATTGCGAGCGCAACCCGGAGACCTGAACTGGTCATCGGTATGCATTTCATGAACCCGGTTCCAATGATGAAGCTGGTGGAGATTATCAGGGGGC
>CAZONI010000016.1:0-58682 GCA_964581175.1 uncultured Desulfobacteraceae bacterium | reverse complement strand
CGCGCTCAGCAGATTTGCCCGTCTTTCCTGCTAGCGTCCGACGATGCCCTGTGCAAACGGAGCCGGCAATCCGCCTGTTGCTCCTAAGTCTTTCAGGCTTCCGTCAGACCTGATTCGAAATGCGCCCACGGTACCGTCATTCGCATTCAAAACATACAGGAAAAGGCCGTTCGTCGTTGTTGTCATGTCAATAGGGGCGTTCCCGGAGCCCGCCTCGGCATCCAGGAGAACGAGGCGTCCCTTCCTGGCTTTGAGTTTATAAGCCGAAATGGTTCCGCTCCCCGTATTCGCAGTATACACGAACCCCCTTCCGTTTCCCACAATCCAGCAGGTTGCGATCTGGCCGTTCGCAACCGAGGAACTTATGGCTTGAAGGGAGTTATCCCTGAGAATCTTATAAGATGAAACGGCGCCGGAGCCGGCCTCGCTGACCAGCAGGTGACCTCTGGCGTCAAAGATGAAGCTAAAGGGAACCAGGCCGTCGGACGGAGAAACCACCGGTGCCGCCTCCGGCAAACCGTCCCTGTCGACGGAGAAGACGAGAATGGCGTCTGTCCCACTAGGTTCGCCCCGGGTAACCACAAGGACACGGCCCTGCGGATCGAAACCGACCTGGTGAAATCCGCCGGTTCCCAATTCCCGGATGGAGTCCTCGATCGGAATCAGTCTCCCCCGGTGACTCAGCTTAAATCCTGCGATGTTTGGACTCCCGCCACCTGAGCCGGCGTTGAGCACGTAAAGCAGATCGTGGTAAGGGGCGAGACTGACCGGAAACTCTCCCCCGGAACCGACAACGTCTGTCAGCTTAAGTCCATCAGGCAGGATTCGAAAGACCGAAATCTGATTGCTGCCTGCATTGACGGCAAGCAGCCACCGTTTATCCTGGGTCAGGACAAGGGCCCCTTGAGAACCCAGAGCATCCACTGCGTTTCCACCTGAGCCCAAACCCTGCGTCGGATAAGATGCCATGAATCTCAGCATGCCTTTGGCGCTTCGATTGAAGGCCACCACTTCGTTCCCTTGAGCCGCATTGGTCATGGCATAGACCGCGCCCGGTCGATGATGCCAGTGGGCAGAAGACGAGGTGACGCATACCATGGACAAGACAAAAGCTCCTATGATTATGAGAGTTTTCTTCATCATTTTTTCTCTCCTTTCATGTCTTGAATATATGGTTATTTCCTTTAACCAACGCTGAATCGTGTCGTGACCGTAATGTGTTATGGTTTCATGTACCCCCTTCCTCGGGGATTATCCCGGATTCGGCTGAGCGCTGCCTGGTTATAATAATAGCCAGACTTGTTCACGTGAACGTCACGGAAATATAAATTTTCGGTCACAAGATTTTAAAAGATGGATGGATTCAGACAGGATAGTGGGCGGGCGGGAAAATAGAAGGATTCATCACGGCTCCAATCCTCATTTCCCCTGGCCGGCGGCGACCGGCCAGGGGGATTTCCATCCCCCGCCAAGGGCCTTGTAGAGACTGATCAGGTTCAGGGTCGCCGTACCTTCGCTGCTGGCCAGCTGATCCTGGAAGGACTGGAGAGAACGGGTTGCGTCAAGAACGTTGCTGAAGTCCACGAGTCCGGCCTGGTAACGATCCCAGGAGAGTTCATATGCGCGCCTGGCTGCCGTCACTGCGGCTTTCAGCGATTCTTGGCGCCGCTGTTCCTTGGCATACGCCACGAGTGCGTTTTCCACTTCCTCCTGGGCGTTGAGCACGGCTGACTCGTACTGGATCAAGGCCTGCCTCTGGCGGGCAGTCTGCGCCTTGATATTCTGGCGTATTGCGCCGGCATGGAAGATCTTCCAGGAGACGCTCGGGCCGATGCTCCAGGTCCTGCTTGCCCATTCCCAGAGATCCCCGCTGGATACGGATTCGAGGCCGATGGTTCCGAACAGGGCGAAACGGGGATAGAGATCTGCAGTGGCCACTCCGATCCGGGCGGTTTGGGCCGCCAGGTTCCGTTCGGCCCTGCGGATGTCGGGGCGATGTCTCAGGGTCTCGGCGGGGATTCCGACTGCCACCGTTATCGGGAGCCCGGGGATGGGTTTTGGCTCCGCCAGCTCTTTGTGCATCGTGCCCGGCTTTTCGCCGAGGAGGACCGCCAGCCTGTTTTTTGCCTTCTCCAGGCTGGTCTCCAGGCCGGGGATCTGAGAGCGGGTACTCTCAACGATATAGTGAGATTGTTCGGCGGCCAGTTCATCGATGAGCCCGGCATGATAGCGCGAGAGGTTCAGTTCATAGATATCCTGTTGAGCCTTCAAATTTGCCTTCACAGCGGCAAGACGGGCCTGAAAAGTTCGGACATCCACATAGTTTCGGGCTACTTCGGCCAGCAGGCTCACCAGTACATCGTGCAGATTTTCCTCTGTAGCTTCGAGGTCCGCCTGGGCGGCTTCCACAGAACGTCTCACTCCGCCGAAGATATCCAGTTCCCAGCCCGCGTCAAAACCTGCGGAATACAGGCTTCCTGTTATTCCTGTGACGCCGTTTTCACTTCTGCGGCCTTTCACGACCGATCCGGCGGCATCCAGAGATGGATAGACATTGGCCTGTTCAATACCCCGAAGGGCCCGCGCCTCACGTACCCTGGCCCGGCCTTGTTTCAGATCCAGATTTCCCTGCACGGCCCGGTTCTCAAGGCTGCTCAGCTCCGTATCGTGAAGGGCAGACCACCAATGGGCCAGCGTCTCGGGATTTAACAGGGTGCCGCTCAGACCTCCCCGCAGGTCCGTATGCCACTTTTCCGGCGCCTTGGGCTCCACCCTGGTGTAGTTCGGTCCAACCGCAGCGCACCCGGTCAGCAGGAGTGCGGCCACGATGACCGGCAGCAGCGGCTGCCGGGTAATTCTGCGGAGCATGTGAGCCTTCTCGCGGTATCTTCTCATACGTTTCATAATCCTCTCCAACCATTTATCCTCGCCACGTTTAGTCCCCGGCAGCCGGTTCGCCTCCGGCTTTCTTCTTGTGCTGCTGCAGCCACGCGCCGGTCTTTTCTGCAAAAGACTGAAACACGTAATAGAGCGGCGGGATGAGAAAAATCCCCACCAGGGTTGCCGCAACCATGCCCGAAAAAACCGTGGTGCCGACGGCCCGACGGCTTCCCGCTCCAGCGCCGGTGGCAATCACCATTGGTGCGACACCGAGGATGAAGGTAAAAGCAGTCATCAGCACGGGTCGGAAACGAATACTTGCTCCTTCCAACGCGGCTTTGTACACTGAAAACCCCTGCTTGCGGCGGTCCTTTGAGAACTCCACGATGAGGATAGCATTCTTGGCGGCCAGGCCCACCAGCAGCACCAGGCCGATCTGGGCATAGATGCTGAGGTTCAGGTGGGTTACCCACAAACCGGCCAATGCCCCCAGGCTTGCCACAGGGATAGAGAAGATAATGGACAGAGGGATGGTCCAGCTTTCATACTGTCCCACCAGGAAAAGATAGCCGAAAAGCAGGGCCAGAGCGAACAGCATCGCAACCTTTCCGCCAGCCTTGCGTTCCTGATAAGACATGGAAGACCAGTCAAAACCGTAGCCGGGGGGGAGAGTTTTGCCGGCAAGCCGTTCCATTGCGGCCATGGCTTGGCCGGAAGAAGAGCCCGGAGCGGCATTGCCGTTGACCTGGACGCTGGTGAACTGGTTATACCGGTAGACGAGTTGAGGCGCCAGGACAGTGGATAAGCTGATCAGGCTCCGGAGCGGCACCATGTTGCCGTTGTTGCTGCGGACGTATAGGCGGTTGATGTCGTCCACGGCGTTGCGATACGGGGCGTCCGCCTGGACTTTCACCTGGTAAGTACGGCCGTACAGGTTGAAATCGTTGGCATAGCCCGATCCGAGCTGTTCCTGAAGAGTGGCGAATATCCTACTGACCGGCACCTTCAGGGTCTCGGCCCTGGTCCGATCGAGGTTGACGAAAATTTGCGGTGTATTGGCCGTATAGGTGGAGAAGACCCGGGTGAGCGCCGGGTCCTGGTTGGCCGCAATCACCAGTGCCCGCATCGCTGCGGCAATTTCCCGGGGCGGCTGGTCTTCAAGGGCCTGGAGCTGAAAGTCAAATCCGCCGGTAGTGCCGAGACCTTGAATGGGCGGCGGGGCGAAAGCGAAAATATTGGCCGAGGAGATGGCCGCCAGCCTTCCCTGGGTCTGGCCCACAATAGCGCCCAGTTGGAGGTCAGGCCGTTTGCGCGCGTCCCAGGGTTTCAGGACAACAATGCCGAAACCAACATTTTCTGCCGTACCGCTGAGCAGGCTGAAGCCGCTGACACCCAGGATGTCGTCAACACCTTTCACGTCTTTAAGGGTTGACGTGACCTGCTCCATGACCCTGTTGGTCCGGGCGAGTGACGCACCCTCCGGGAGCTGCACATTGATAAAGAAAGCGCCCTGGTCTTCCTGGGGCAGGAAACTGCTGGGGCTGTGGGCGAAGAGGAAATAGGCGGCGCCGATGACGCTTGCGAAAATCAGCAGGGCAACAACCAGCCGCCGGATGAGAAAGGCTGCTCCGGCCACGTATGCGTTGCGGGAGGCTGCCAACGCTCGATTGAACCAGGCGAAAGGTCCGTGCTGCGGAATCTTCGGTTCCTTGAGCAACACGGCGCACAGGGCCGGACTCAGAGTCAGCGCGTTGACGGCCGAAATGACCACCGCGGTGCAGATGGTGACCGCGAACTGCTTGTAGAGTTGGCCGGTGATCCCGGGCATGAATCCGACCGGGACAAACACAGCCAGGAGAACCAGCGTAGTGGCGATAATCGGGCCGGTGACCTGCCCCATGGCCCGGATGGTTGCCGGTTTGGGGCTCAGCTTTCTTTTGTCCATGACCCGGTAGACGTTTTCCACCACCACGATAGCATCGTCCACCACCAGGCCGATGGCCATGATCAGGGCGAAGAGCGAGATAGTGTTGGCACTGTACCCCAGTGCCAGGAGCACCGCGAAGGTGCCGATCAGGGAGACGGGGATGGTCACGGTGGGCACCAGGGTCGCCCGCCAGTCCTGGAGGAAAATGTAGTTCACCAGCAGGACCAGGAGGAACGTAATGATCAGGGTGAACTCGATTTCATGAATGGCTGCCGAAACATATTTTGTGGTGTCGTAAATGACCTTGTAGTCGATGTCGCTCGGCATGTGCTTTGCGAGGTTCTTGAGTTCCTCTTTTACCGCCCTCATGGTGTCCAGAGCATTGGCGTCTGATGACCGGTAGACCGCCATGCCCAGAGCGGGTGCGCCGTTTATGGCGGACCGGCTGCCGTAGTCCTTGGCCCCAAGCTCCACCCGGGCGATGTCCCGTATGCGCACCAGTCCTCCCTGATCGTTGCTCCGCACGATGATGTTCTTGAAATCCTCAACATCATTGAGGCGCCCCTTGGCCCTCAGGGTATACTGGATCTGTTGGTCATCTCCTGCAGGCGCCGTTCCGATGGATCCCACGGCCGCCTGGATGTTCTGCTGGCGAATGGCCGCAATCACGTCATCGGCGGTCAACCCCATGGCGGTCAGGTGGGCTGGGTCCATCCAGATGCGCATGCTGTATTCAAATTCACCGAAAATATAGACATCACTGACGCCGGTGATGCGTACCAGAGCATCCTTGACGTTCTTGCTGATGTAGTTGCTCATGAAGGCCCTGTCCCGGGTCCCCTTCGGGGAAATGAATGCGACGGCCCCCAATATGTCCGTTGACCGCTTCCGCACGGTGATTCCCTGGGCCACGACTGCGTCCGGGAGAGTAGGGGTGGCCAGCTGCACCCTGTTCTGGAGGTTGACCTGGTCGATATCCGGGTCCGTTCCCACCTCGAAGGTAACGGCCAGGCTGTATAGGCCGTTGTTGGAACAGGTCGACGACATGTAGAGCATCTTGTCCACGCCGTTGACCTCTTTTTCGATGGGGGCCGCAACGGTGTCGGCCAGCACCTTGGCGTTGGCGCCCGGATAGACCGCGGTTACGCGGACCACGGGAGGGGTGATGGGAGGATACTGGGCTACCGGGATGTTGAACAGGGCTATGAGGCCGGCCAGGGTAATAAAGATGGACATCACCATAGCCAGGCGCGGGCGTTCGATGAAAATCCTCGAGAGCATGGATTACCTCCCTTGCGTCTTCACGCCGGTAGTGGTTTTTACACTCTGACCCGGGAGGACTTTCTGCAGCCCTTCGACGATGACCATCTCCCCTTTGGCGAGCCCCTTTTCGACGGCCCAGTGTGAGCCCGCAAAAGGCCCTGTCTTGATCCGCCGGAGAACCACCTTGTTTTGGTCATCAACCGACAGCACATAGGGGCCTTCGCGATCTTCCTGGACAGCGGATTGTGGAACGACCGGCATTATTCTGGGCTTCCTTTTGCTCAGCAGCACGGTAACGTACTGGCCCGGCAGCAACAGACCGTCGGGATTGTTGAACACAGCCCGGACTGCGATGGTACCGGTAGATGGATCTACCTCATTGTTTGCGAAGTCCACGCGCCCAGGCGTCTTGTAGACCTCCCCATCAGTCAACCTGATACGGGGTACCAGGCCGGGATTCTCTTTGCTGAGAGCAGCATCTTTGGAGGATGGGCGGATTGATGAGAGATCGTTCTCGCTTACGGAATAGACAACGCGAATAGGATTCAACTGTACAATCCGGGCGAGAGGTCCTGATGTCGGGCCGACCAGGTTTCCTTTGGTGAAGGCGGTACGCCCGATTCGACCGCTGATCGGCGCCTTGACGGTGGTGTATCCGAGATCAAGTTGGGAGCGCTCAAGGGCGGCCTGGGCAGCCTGGAGCTGTGCCCTGGCGCGGAGTTCGTCTGCTACAGCATTATCGATGTCGGTGGCGGAGACCCCTCCTGACCTTACCGCTTTGACTCTTTCGAGGTACTGTTGTGCCCTGGTGAGTGCGGCCTGGGCCTGGGCAACGCCGGCCCTGTCGGCGTCAATCCTGGCCCGGTACGGTGCCTGCTCTATGACGTAGAGCAGGTCCCCTGCCTGAACGGAGCTGCCTTCCCTGAAATTGATTTGCTCCAGGAAACCCTCCACGCGAGCCCGAAGGTCTACGGCCTGGATGGCCTCGACATGGCCCACGTATTCCGCGGGCGGGTTGACATCCTGCAAGACAACTGGCGCCACCGTCACGAGGGGCATTGCCCCGACCCCCGGGCCTGGTGGACCGGCAGCCGGTTCGCCGGGAAAAGTCAAAGCCAGCAAGAGGGCGATCAGGAGAAAACCCACCCCCCCTAGACAGGATCGACCGAAGTATTTTCCACCGGCCGGTTTCATTATTCCCTGCCTGAATGGCCCAAATCTGAGTGAATGCAGCATATCTCTGCCTCCAAATAAGAAGGTTATCGGCACTGCTAAAATAACTGTTTGAAATTGTCAAGTATTTTTGCAATCCGCATGCGAAAGCTGGCTCGTGCATGTATGGACCAGAAACTGATTGCAGCTCAAAAAAGCCGGGACATCAGCCGGCTTGGCGATGAGAATAGGGTTTTAGAAGCATGCTCAAGGGGACTCCCGCCATAAGAAACAGAGCCGCAAACACGAATCCATTTTGGAAAGCGAGCACTTGCGCATGGTGGAGAATCGTGTGAATCTCGAGGCTTATCGCCTTCACCTTTCGGGTGGGCAGGAGGCCGCGTGTTTGGAGAAAGGTAACCGAAGAAGAGTTCAGAGCAAGGCGGGAGAATTCATTGGATTCCGGCGACAGCAGTTCCCCCAGCCGCACCGCGTGAATGTGGGCCGAGTTGGTGACAAAGGTATTGAGCAATGCAATGCCGAAAGAGCCGCCGACGCGCTGTGCAACATTCAGAAAACTCGAGGCCGTGGCCACTGCCTCGTCAGGAACCGAATTGAGCGCCGCAGTAAGCAAGGGGGTCATCATAAATGCGAGGCCGATTCCCCTGATTATCTGAGGGCCGATGATCTCCAGGGAACGCGACAGGGGATCCAGATTCCCGTACAGGAAAAGGGAGACAGCGGTCAGTGCGGTTCCCATGGTTACCAGCCAGCGATAACTGTACCTGTCCGCTAACCTCCCGGCGAAAGGCATCATAATACCGACAACGACAGCCCCCGGCATCATCCACAATCCCGCCTGGATTGTTGTGTACCCGACGAGGTTTTCCAGGAAAAGGGGCAAGAGGAACAGCCCTCCGAAAAGACCGATGGCCCGAAAGACGGCAAGCACCATGCTGAGAGTAAAATTGCGGATCAGGAAAAGTCTTAAATCCAGGAGCGGGTGGGGAACCGAAGCCTCGACCGTCAGGAAGAAGATCAGCCCCACGATCGTCACGACCAGACATGCGAGAATGTACTGCGAGGTCCAGCCTTTTTCCTGACCGTTGCTGAGAGCAATGAGGCCCGCTATCATTGCCATGGAAAGGAAGACAAACCCCCATCCGTCAAACGGGGCCCGCCGTCGTGTTGAAGCGGGCTCGCTTTTCATGATAACCAGTCCGGCTACTATGGCGACGATGCCGAAAGGAATATTTACCGAGAAGATCGATCTCCAGCTGAACCAGTCCGTAAGGTAGCCGCCCAGCGTCGGCCCAATGGCCGGGCCGACCATGATGCCCGTTCCCCAGATCCCGAGAGCGCGGCCCCGTTCATGCGGCTCGAAAAGATCCGCCAGTATGGCCATGCCGATAGGCTGTACGGCCCCTCCGCCCAGTGCTTGAAGTACCCTGGCTGCGATCAGGGAATCGTAGTTCCAGGCCAGAGCGCAGGCCGCTGAGCTCGCGGTGAAGACAAACAGGCTTCCGAGATAAAGGACCTTGTACCCGAGCCGTCCTGCAAGCCAGCCTGCAATGGTCATTGCCACTGCCGAAGCCAGCATGAAAGCCGTCACCACCCACTCGATTTCGTCGCGGTTGACCCCGAAGGTGCTCATCATGTGCGGCAGAGCCACATTGACGATGCTCGAATCCAGGATCGCCATAAAGGTGCCCAGCATGATGATGCCGAGCACAATCCACCGGTAGGATCCGTCAGCCCGGGGTCTATCCATGAGTCTTGCTTCTCTGGTGCCTGTCTCTGTCCCCTGCGGTGTGGATGTGGGCCTCTACCGAAAGACCCGGACCGAGAGACACCTCAGGGAGGTTGTCAATTGCGATACGAAGGCGAACGCGCTGGGATACCTTGATGAAGGTTCCCGAAACTCCCTCAGCCGGTATCAGGCTGAATTCCGAATTCGTGGCGCGGAGAATTCTCTCTATGTGTCCTTTCAGCTCAAGATCGGGAAAGGCATCGACGGAAATGTCGACCGGATCGTTGATCCTGATCTTATTCAGATATTTTTCCTCGATATTCGCACTCACCCGGAGGGACGCCGTATCCAGCACGGTTAGGATGGGAGTTCCCTCCATCACCACGGCGCCGGGGTCCCGCCATCGCCTGACAACAGAGCCGTCGAACGGTGCGCACACCGTAGCCTTGCCCAGCTTGATCATAACTCTCGACAAGGCGGCGGCGTCCTTTTTTACCTGGCCTTTGGCCAGTTCAACCCTGCACCTGGCCGCCTCGATATCTTCCGAACGTGTTCCGGCCTGCAGGAGCCTGAGCCTCTGCACGGCCTCCTCCAGCGATTGTTTATTGGACTCACAGGTAGTTCGAACGTTGTCCAGCTCGCTCTTGCTGGCAGCTTTCTTCCCAAACAGGGTTTCTGTCCGGGCCAATTGGAGGGCGGACAGTTTATTCTGTGCCCGGAGTTTCATAACCACTGCGCGGGCAATACTGATGTCTTGAATCCGCGGACCGTGCACTGCCTTTTGGTATCCAGCCTCTTGCACCGAAAGATTTGACCTGGCTGCGTTCAGGGTCGCCCGAGCCTGGGCCACAGCTGCTTTGAGGTATTCTTTGTCCATGACAAACAGGGCCTGTCCCTTCTTTACGCGGTCGCCTTCCTGTACCAGAACCTGTCTCAATGCCCCGTTTATTTCCGGAGCGATATCAACGAGATCTCCGTCGATACGCGCGTCATCGGAGTAGACCACTCCGCGCATGAAGACAAACCAGTATGCCCCTGTCGCAAATGCGAGGACCGCGAGGATACAGGAAACCAACACGATCCTGCGGCCGGCCGAGGCCGGTTTCTTCACAGTATCATCCTTCTTCATCTTCACTCCCGTGTTCTTTCTTCGGCGATGCCCCAAAGAGGAACAAATTCAGCACAACATCAAACTGCTGCATGGCTTTGGGAGCATCCGCAAGATCCCGCGCACGTGTTCTCAGCATGCCCAGGAAGAATTTTGCCAGAATATCAGAAGGAATGTCCTCCCGAATTTTGCCCTCTGCAACTCCTTTTCCGATGATTTGGGCCAGCGCATCGATCAGCTTCTGGCGTTTTTCCATCCATCGCTCACGAATGTTTCCCTTCTGCCAGTACATGCGATTTTCATCGTTCTGGATCATACGGACCAGCTGCTTTCTGCTGCGAAAGAAGGTGCCGATCTGGATGCAGGCGTTCAGCAGCTGATCATAGAATGGCGCACTGTCTGAGACTTTTCGCGTCAACAGCCCGCACAGCTCGTCAAAGCCCGATATGGCGGTTTGGAAGAAGAGATTGTCCTTGTCTTGAAAATAGAGGTAGATTGTTCCCTTGCCGACCCCTGCCTTTTGCGCCACCTGGTCCAGGGTGATTTCGTGGAATCTCCGCCTGGTAAAGAGCTGTTCCACGGCATCCATGATCTTTTGACGCTTGTCTTCTCTGGCTTCCGGCATATTCGTACTCCTTTCGCATTTTTCTTTTACCAGAACTGACCGGTCAGTACTATAGGTACGAGTCTCCTGCCTGTCAAGCCCTTTTCTGCGGTTGCTCTTTTTCCGTCGCTGAGGGACTTACGGTTGTCTTTCCCGGCTTTTCCCTGTATGATTTTTATTGCTCATTGGAAAACCCGGTGCTCAGGGGGGAAGTCACTTCAGAAAAGGTTTCCTCCTTCAGTGCCCTCTGGAGGATGGCCTGATGCCCGCCGGTCTCCGGAGAGAGACTCACCCTTTGAAACACCGGGAGAGGATTTTAGAAAGGAGAGGAGATATGAATGCATCATCTTTGGTATTTACTCCCTATACGATTAAGGGGCTTTCATTGAAAAACAGGTTGATCATGGCCCCCTTGTTTGTCGGGTATGCCGATCGAGAAGGGGCGGTGACCCCGCTGGTCATTGATCACTACCGGGAAATGGCCGCGTCAGGCGTTTCACTGGTTGTTGTGGAGAATGCCTCGGTGGATCCCTCCGGGTCCGGGTCCCCTTACATCCTGCGGGTTGACCATGACCGGTACATTTCCGGCCTTGCAGAGCTGGCCGGGATCATTCATGACCAGGGGGCTCTCGCCTTCCTGCAGCTCAATCATGCGGGACGTTATGCATACCCGCAGGAGAGATTCGCGCCCTCGCCTGTCAAGACAGGGAAGATCGTGCCCAGAGAAATGAGCCTCGAAGAAATCCGCAAGGTTGTGCAAGCCTTTGCAGACGGGGCAAGACGGGTGAAAGAAGCGGGTTTTGACGGGGTGGAGATCCATGGGGGTACCGGCTACCTTATCGTCCAGTTCCTGTCCCCGCGGACCAACCGTCGCCAAGACGCATACGGCGGAAGCCTCGAGAATCGAATGCGTTTTCCGCTGGAGGTAGTGGATGCGGTCCTGGGGGCGGTTGGAGGAGAGTATCCCGTCGGATATCGTTTCCTGGCTGATGAATGGCTGCCGGATGGGCTCCATCCGCAGGGAACGATTCCCCTTGCCGGGGAATTAGAGAAGAGGGGCCTTGCATACCTCTCCGTCACGGCGGGGACGTATGATTCCTTTGCCCTCCCCAAGTACGTGGAAGCGGAGAGATCCGAGGGGTATATGGCCCATTTCGCCGGAGAAATCAAGGCATCCCTTGCGGCAACCCCGGTTGTTGCAGCAGGCAGGATACAGTCTCCTTCCACGGCTGAAAAAATACTAGGGGAAGGTCAGGCCGACCTGGTGGGCCTGGCAAGGGTTCTCTTTGCAGATCCGCTGTGGCCGAGAAAGGCACAAGGGGAAGTGTCTGACCCCATTGTGCCATGTGAGCCGGCCTGTTCTCTGTGTAATAAGCGGGTAGGAAAGGCGAAGCCGGCCTTTTGTTCCCAATGGGACAAAGGACGCCGGGAGGCTTTCCTGGAAAGGATTGGGGAAAAAGAAGATGGACGAGAATCAAAGCAGGCTGAGAGGGGAGGCTGGAAAGATGAAAAGTAAGATCAGAGAAGCATTGAATTTGAAGTATGCGCCTGTTGCCATCCTCTGGACCGATGAGGCGCCGGAGGGGGCCGGGCAGTTCAAGGCGGGCAAGTGGGGGTGTGTCATGTGGATGCTTGCCAGGGCTGCCAGGGGCAAAACCGCCGTCTTCACCCAGGATACGTGCGGGTGCTGGGGAGGTGGGGTCGGCCTCGGTTTTGGAAACCAGTACCTCACGTTTCCGGGCGGCATCGAGTGTTTCTACTATTTCCTCTCCACCGGAAACGAGCAGTGGGAGAGAGGCAAGGCGACCGCTGAAAAGATAAAGGACTTCGTCACAAAAGACTTTCTCGAAGACTTCCTGCAGGGAGAAAGGTACCTGAAATCTCCCGAACTGGTGAAAGCGTTCGTCGAAAGCATGCCGTTTATGGATGTTCCGTCAAAATATGTGGTGTTCAATCCCCTGGAGGCAGTAGACCCCAAGGAGAAAGAGCCTGAAATCGTCATATTCCTGGCAGACCCGGACCAGCTTTCCGCTCTTGTGATCCTCGCCAACTACGGGAGAAACGGAACAGATAACGTTACCATCCCGTACGCCGCCGGTTGCCAGACCATCGGCATTTTCCCTTACAAGGAAGCCAAATCCGAGAACCCCCGTGCTGTCGTCGGTCTCACCGATATCTCCGCCAGGGAGAATATCAGAAAACAGCTCGGCAGGGATCTGTTTTCCTTTGCGGTCCCCTGGAAGATGTTTCTGGAAATGGAAGCCAACGTGGAGGGGAGCTTTCTCCAGAGGAGGACCTGGAAAGTCCTTACGGGAGAGAGAGAACAGGCATAGGTGGCGGGTCCGAGGCGGCCCCTCACCGCGCAACGAATGAAGGCAGGAACATGGCGATCTGGGGGAATAGTACCAGGAGAATCGTGACTATCACCAGTGCCACAAGAAAAGGGAGTATTCCCCGGAAGATGATATGGAGCGGGATATCCGGAGCAATACCCTTGATCACAAAGACATTGACGCCCACCGGGGGTGTGATGACCCCCATTTCAGCAACGAGCACGATGATCACCCCGAACCAGATGGGATCGAATCCCAGCTTCATGACAACCGGGAAAAAAATGGGAATGGTGACCACCACCAGGGCCATTGAATCCATGAAGAAACCGCCGATGAAATAGATGAAGATGATGACCGCCATGACCCCCATCGGGGGGATGGGGAGAGCGGCGACGGCGTCAGCCAACCGAAAGGGTATGGTGGTGATGGCCAGGAAATGGCCGAAGATCACGGCGCCGGTGATGATGAAGATGACCATGCAGGCCGTTCCCAGGCCTTCTTTTCCGGCCTCGACGAACTTCCGCCAGGTGAGTTGGCCCCGGCCCAGACCGATCAACAGGGCCCCGCCCGCCCCAATGGCGCCGGCCTGGGTGGGACTGAACCATCCCAGGAACAGTCCTCCGATGGTGAGGAGGAAGAGGATCATGGCCTCGACAATCCCTGCTGTCGCCGTGAATCTCTTTTTCCATCCCACCCGCGTTCCGGGAGGACCCAGAGCAGGGTTGCGCAGGCAGAGAAAAACCACTGTGGCCACAAAGGCGAGGCTGAGGAGGAGACCGGGCAATATCCCCGCGATGAAAAGTTTCCCGATGGATTCCTCGGTCAATATGCCGTAAACGATCAGGATTGTGCTCGGCGGGATGAGGATGCCGAGGGTCCCTGCCGCGGCAACCGTGCCCGTGGCCAGTTTGTCGTCGTACCCGTATTTTTTCATTTCAGGAAGCGAGATCTTGCCCATTGTCGCCGCCGTTGCTGCAGTTGAGCCGCATATGGCTGCGAAACCGGCACAGGCGAGCACGGTGGCGATGGTGAGGCCGCCACGCCGGTGCCCCATCCAGGCATAGGTTGTTTCGTACAGGCGCTTGCTGATTCCCGAAGCAAAGGCAAAAGTGCCCATCAGGATAAACATGGGGATGACGGAGAGTGGATAAGAAGAGAATTCCCCGAAAATATCCTGAGCAAGAAGGCTGAGGGCGGGGAAGAGGCCTGCCAGGTAGGCGAACCCGACAAACCCCACGAAGGCCATGGAGAAGGCAACGGGCATGCCGAGGAGAAAAAACAGGAGAAGGACAGCGATCCCGATGATGCCGATGGTGACTGGATTCATCTCTTGATCGACCTCGACAGGGACTTGAGAAATGAGGAGAAGAGGACGAGGCTGACGGGGATGCACGCCAGGGCTATACCATACGCGAAGGGATAGAGCGGGATCCGTGCAGTCGGGCTCACTTGATTCCCCACGAGAAGAGAATAGCCGTACGCGCTCAGACGCCAGACAATGAGCAGGAAAAGTACCAGTGCAAGGAAGGACATGACGCACTCCACGATATCGCGGATTCTCGGCGGAAGGATGGGGACGAAAAAGTCCACCTGCACATGTCTGCCCAGGAGAAGGGCCGAGGCGCCGGCAAAAGAAATGGCAACCAGTTGGGAAAGCATGACGATATCGATGGAACCCGGCACGGGCCAGAGAAAGAGCTTGGCCCCGACCACATCCATACAGGTGATCAGCATCATGACGAGGAGCCCGGCAATGCCTATCCACTCGAATAGGGTGCTTACGAAGCGATTGAATCGATCGAATTTGTCCATGAGTCTACGTCCTGAAACCAACGGCTGGGACGGAAAGTTCCCTTCGAGCGACAGCCGAAGCTGCCAATGAAGCCACGCAGGCGGGCCATTCCCAACCCGTTTTGCCCCGCCTATTCATGGAGGAGGCTCCTTTGGCAGCCGGCGGCTGTTCGTATCCTACCTACATCACTGGAATGATGACGGCCTCACTTCGGGAGGACCGGTAGGGGACTTAATATACAATTTTATCTGTTTTTGCGTCCAGTAGTCAATCTTGTCATGCAGAAATTTAAGCCAGCCCCTGACTGTTGGCTCGGAATAGCCGCTGGATACCATTTTCTTGACATAGTTCTCTATCACAGGTTGGACTGCCTCTTTCCATTTGGCGGCCTGGGCGGGAGTCAAATCAATGAATTGAACCCCTTTCTTTTCGGCAAAGGCCCTGCCCGCGAAATCTATCGAGTTCCACATCAGTGCCATTCTTTCCTTATACTCGCCGCAAAGCTCATCGAAGATTCCTTTCAGGTCCGGCGGGATCTTCCGGTAACTGTTCTTGTTCATGACAACATAGAAGGTATAGACGTTGCCGACCTGCCAACTGGATGTCACGTACTTGGCGACCTCGGCAAAGCGAAATGTCCTTAAGGTTTCGTACGGGGTGTTTGTCCCGTCAATGACGCCTTTTGCAATAGCATCGTAGGTTTCCATGATGGGAGTGGGGGCCGGGGTCGCGCCCAATGCCCTCATGGTGTCGCCTACACGACCCGGGGCACGAAGAGTCAGGCCTTTCATATCTTCAAGAGTTCGGACGGGCTTTTTCGAGATGATTACATTGGGAGTGGTGCTGTGCATCCAGAGTACCTTGACGTTATTCCATTCCTTGGGCTTGAACTTGTCATAGAAATCATTCACGACCTCATTGGCGACCCAGCCGGTTGGATACCCGATGGGCAAGTCACAGGCTTCGGTAACAGGCATGCGGCCCGGCGTATATTCAACATGTGCCAGGCCGATATCCGCGATACCTGTCACCACGCCTTCATACATTCTCTGGGCCTTGAGCAGGGACCCCCCTGCAAAGTATTGGATTTTTATCCTGCCGTCTGTGCGCTGTTCCAGGTCCCGGGCAAACTCCTCGCATATTTTGGATTGTTGCGCGGGGGGAGGGAAATAGTTGGCAAATTTCAGGGTGATCACTTTTGCCGAGAAAGCCGGGACGGCAAATAAAGCGATCACGAATCCGATCAGAAAAATGGTAAGAAAATTCCTTTTCATTTTCAGCGCCTCCAAATTTGTGATTGTTCTTGCATACTAGTCGACAAAAGAACCAGGTTTGCCATACCACCCCCTTTCCTCTGATGAACCAGCGAGCGGATCAGTTTACGTCCAGGATTCCCCAGGGCATCAGGTTGTTTTCAGTATCTCTGATACGTCGGAGACGTTGATTTCCAGCATCTTGATGCTCGCCATAATACGCTTTACGTTTCTTACGACCGCTGGAATTTCGGCTCCGGCATTTTCCACCGCCCCGGCGATCCTTTTCATCTCCTGAATCAGGTGGTCCATCTTCTCCATGTCAAATTCCGGGCTCATTTCCTCACTCCGGTTCAGTGTGGCTTGCGCAGGTCTTTGAATCGCTTAGCCTTTACCTCGTACCTGGGCAGGGATCCATAGTCGTGGAACTCGATGTTGTATCTCAGGTTGGTCTTGATCCTCAGTTGGTCCACCAGCTTGTCTTTGACAGAATCGACCTGTGCCAGGGCCTCTGGTCTCAATTCCACCCTGAGGGTGATGCGATCTATATCCCCTACCTTGTCCACCACCACTTCGTATTCATCTCCGAGTCCGACCACTCCCCTCACGGCCTCCTCAATGGCAGAAGGGGCAAGGAGTACCCCTTTGACCTTCGTTATGTCGTCCGACCTGCCCACCACGCCGCCCTTGATGAGCCGAAATGACCGGCCGCACGGACAGGGTTCGGGATCCCATTCAATGATGTCCTTGGAATCAAATCGGACACAAGGCTGAGCCTGACGATCGAGGGCGGTAATGATCATCTTGCCCTGCCTTTCCGGCTCGTCGATAATTTTCCCGGTCTCCACGTCCACTATCTCCACCAGGAACATGGCCTCGTTTACATGCATCCCGCCTGGCTGCGCCGCGCATTCGTACGACCACGCCCCGATCTCGGTGGCGCCGGCGTGATCAAAGACTTTTGCGCCCCACGCCTCTTCCATGCGCTTTTTGGTGCTCGGAATGCTCGCGCCGGGCTCACCTGCGCACGTAATTTTGTTGACGGCGAGCGTATAGGGATCAATGCCCAATTTGTTCTTGGCCGTGTCGGCCATTCCAAGAACGTAGGTCGGTGTGGCCATCAGGGCCGTTGTCCTCAGTTCCTGGATTTTCAGAACCCTCGCCGCTGTATCCAAGACGCCGCCCGGCACCACCTCACACCCGATTTTCTCGGCGGCATAGTGCCCTGCCCAGAAGGCCACGAACACATTGTAGCCGAACGGGATGAACACCCGGTCAGACGGGCGGTACCCCTGCGCCCACAAGATGAAGGACCAGCACTCTGCCCACCACTCCCAGTCCTGCCAGGTATCGGCCTGATACACCGGCTGACCGGTGGTGCCGCTGGTCTGTCTGAACTCGCTCACCTCGTCAAGGGGAACGCAAAGCGCGTCTCCGTAAGGAAACGGGTCCTTTCGCTGCACATCCCGCATCATGGACTTCTCCACCGTGGGGATACGCCGGATGTCCTCGTGGGACCCGATATCTTCGGGCTTGATGGATGCCCGGTCATAGAGGGCCCGGTGGAACTTAGAGTGCTCATAAGTCCATTTGAAGATGCGCTGGAACTTCCTCAACTGGAGCTCTTTGACCTTACGGAGAGGCAATGTTTCCAGCAATGGGTTCCAATACTTTTGATCTGCAAGCATCAGAAGAATTTGTTCCTCTCCATTTTATCTCCCT
The DNA here is from genome assembly GCA_964581175.1 of uncultured Desulfobacteraceae bacterium. Classification (GTDB taxonomy): domain Bacteria; phylum Desulfobacterota; class DSM-4660; order Desulfatiglandales; family Desulfatiglandaceae; genus B46-G9. The sequence continues at coordinate 40,898 of CAZONI010000016.1, read as the reverse complement.
GTATTCTCGGGCCGTTAGTCAAGATATGGTTCTGCACTCGTTGTCTGAAACTCAGCGTGACGCGGCACCCACATCACCTCCTCCCATTTCAAAGGCATGTGGGGACCACTTCTCAGTTGAACACGTATTGTCGCGGCATCAGTGGAATTTCGCTCCAAAGTGCTGCATATCATGCCAAGTCTGCTTGATTAGGGTCAAGGCTGTCAATGACGGGCATCATGTTGGGAGACAGGGAGGCCTAAATCCAGAGGGTATTTTCGCAGGATTCCGCCAGCAGGTTGCTTCGGCGTATGACGAGTTTGCCCCTGGCAGTGCTTATGATCCCCAGTCCGCGCAATCGCCCGATGGCGCGAAGAACCGACTCCGGAGTCGTGCCGGCCAGTTCAGCCAACTCTCGACTCGTGAAAAAGAGCGTGACCCCGAACTTCCTGTAAAGGGTGTAAAGCACTTTCAAAAGCCGCTCTTCCACAGGTTTCTCCCACATGTCCAGCACTCTGCCGTTTGCGCTGTCGACCGCCTTTCCCAGGATGGAGATGACGTTGATCATGACCTGAGGGTTTCTGAAGGCGAAGGAGAGAAAAGCATCCCGCTTCACAAAGACCACCTTGGCCTCGCTCACGGCTTCGGCGAAAAGGAGCCGGGGCAAACCAGTGAAGGGACCTACCAGGTTCAAAGGTTCTCCCCGGCCTGCCAATAGGTAGGTCATTCGATTCCCGGAGGATGATCCGATGGAGACCCTGACAAGGCCTTCGGCCACCACACAGAAGGCCTCACATGGATCCTCTTCGAAAAAAACGGCCTCACCAGGCTCAAACGATCCGACGGAAGCCTTGGGAGCGATCTTTTCAAGCTCACAATCCGAGATCCCTTGAAAACCCATGGCGCACCTGAAGAGGTTGACTCGTTCTTCAAGGTCCATATCGAGGGCTTTGGCCATCTTCACCTCCGATACTCTGATGTGAACAGTAAACGGAAAGAGAGGTGATAAAGGTGATAAGAACTTTTACTTTAAAGAGTGATAATATGGGGTTTGGCCATGCGGGTCAAGAAAAATCAGGCCGCAGGATTTTCCAAGCGAAACGGCTCCCTCCCTGAGCCCCCTTCGGGTGCCGCCTGATGCCTCCCGCTCTGCGGGAGGAGATTCCCTGTTATCACTCATGCCGAGAAGGCGGGGGCGGCAGAGAGTGCGGTCATGAATCCGATCAGAAAAATGGCAGTTGAGCAGTGAGCGAGTCAGCCTGCGTCCGGGATTCCCAATTTCAACATTTCCACCACGGTCTTTGCAAAGTCGCTGTCGTTGATGTGCGCGTCCACCTCCCGTATGGGAATTTTCGGATCGAGATGTTCTTTCATGCTTTCGAGCAAAGCCCTGTCCGCATCCGGATCCCAAAATGGTTTTCCCCTGCGGTCTACTGTTGAGAGACCCAATTTGGGCCACATAATCACTGCGGGTCCCCGTGTCTGATTCAGTTTTCTTGCGATGGTCTCCCCCAGGAGGCGATTCTCCGGTTCATTCGTTCGCAAGATGGTAGCCTGAGGGTTATGTACGTGAAGTTTTCTGTTTCGGTACTTTTCCGGGACGGTATCGGGCCCGAGGAAGTTTATGAAGTCGGCGCTTCCGGGAACGAGAACCAGGGGGATTCCCTTGTTTACGGCCGATTCAAGACGACGTGGACCTGCAGAGGCGAGTCCGCCAAAAAGCTCATTCCCGATCTCGTTGACAGCGAGTTCAATGACCCCCGAGACATCCTGGTCGGCTACATAGGACTCCAACGCTTCGCCACCCGTTCCGATGCTGTGAAAGACCAGGACTTCATATCCGTCCTCTTCAAGGAGGGATTTCACGGCCAGGCCGCAACCGGTGACCGTTCCATTCATGCTCAGTACGATGAGAGGTTTGTCTTCAGCAGCCGGCTCCTCCATCTCCACCATGCCCGAGATCGCCCCCGCAGCATTGGTCAGGATCCTGCGCGTCAGACGGTTAACACCGGCAAGGTCGGCGACCGGCGGAAGAACGGCCACATCCTTCGCTCCGACATAGGGTCTGATTCCGGCCTGGCTTGCCTTTGTTGAAACGAGCATCTTTGGAAATCCGAGAGACATGGACTTGAGCGTTGGGGCAACGATAATGGAACCCTGTCCGCCCCCTATAGCCAACAGGCCCTGGATGCGGCCGGATTCCAACAGGGAGAGGACTATCCTGTTCAGCCCGATGCCCATGGCCTTCTGGGCGTGCGCCTCATCGGCCTTCTCTCTCAAACTGTCAATGGTGGTCCCGGCTGCCTCGGCAATTTGTTCGCGTGGAATGTCCGCTTTGAGATAGGGTTTTCCCAAAATGCCGGGATCTGCGACAAGGACCTCGTGGCCCCGTCCCAGGATAAGGTTCTTCAGCAGACCAATCTCCTCACCCTTCGTGTCAAGAGTCCCGATGAGAAGCACTACCTTGCTCATTTTTCCCTCTGTACGGCATTGTATTTCTTTGGCGAGAGCCGGTTCTGTGAAAGACTTTCAAGAAAGGGAATTACTCCTGGGCCTCTTCGAACAGGTTTTTCCATTTCTTGAGGACTTTTTCCCGCAGATCAGGGCCCGCCACATTGACCGGCGGAAATACATCTTTCCAATGGTAAGGCCGGCATGCGTCAATGAAAACCTTGGATGTAGTATAATCCTTTCTTGCGCGTTTGTCGGGATTAAGCATGGGATCGAGTGGACTGGTCAAGAATCCCGGCACAATGGCTATGTAATTCTCGGGATCACAGCGCGTGCAAACAGCCCAGAGGACTTCATCGAGATTCGAAGGATCGATGTCTTCGTCGACCGTTATAATGTACCGTCCGGTACATGCCCCGCCCTGCAGAAAAGCCCCGGCAAGGGTGGCGATCTGTCTGGCATGCCCGAGATATCTCTGCTTCAGGGAGATAACCGCGATAATACGGTTGCCCGGACCGTGTACATATACTCCTTTGATGTCCATCATACCGGACTTTTCCAGACGGTTCCAGAGGAAACTTGCCGTGTGCAGGGGAATGGGGAACCAGGTATTGACCGGCGGCTTAACGGGAGGTTGACCAAAAAGGATCGGGTCGTTTCGATGATAGAGTGTCTTGATATGCACCACGGGCTCGTTTCTCGTCCCCGACGCATAGTATCCCTGCCATTCGCCGAAGGGTCCTTCAGGCCGGCTGTCTTCCGCCGGCGGGGGTGAAAACCCGCAGGCCACAATTTCCGCAGTGGCGGGAATGGGAAGCCCTGTTTCCTCGTCGATCACCACTTCAATCCCTTTCCCTTTGATATATCCCGCCAGGTCATATTCCGACATGCCCCAGGGAAGGCCGATGGTGGAAATGCCGAAAAGCAGCATGTCCTGGCCGAAACACATCGCAACGGGACAGGATTTCCCTTTTGCCCAGTACTTTTCCCGCATGATGGTGGCGTGTTTTCCCGGTGAAGCATAAAAGGCCAGGGTGGTCTTGTCCTGAATCATGACTCGATAGGTCCCGAAATTTACCCAGCCTTCATCGGGGTCCCTGGTGATGGTGATTACGCCCGTCCCGATATACCGGCCGCCGTCGTGGGTATGCCATTTGGGGGTTGGTATCTTATATATGTCTACGTCATCCCCTGTCAGTATGTTTTCCCGGACAGGGCCATCCTTGACTTCAACAGGGGGAACCGGCACGAATTCATTCCATCTGTCTTTCCAGTCGGCTACGCATTCCAGATCGGACATCTCATCCGGAAAACCAAACGCAAGTTTCTGCCCGATCCTGTGGTGCATGAGGTTTGTTGCCACACGGTATCCTGGAGGGTAGCCGTTGATGTGATCGAAGATCAGACCCGGCCCCTGCCGTTCGGCCATTAACTCGTTGATCGTCCCGATTTCCAGATCCCAGTCCGCATTATTGACAGTTCGGAGTTTCCCTTTCTCTTCAAGAGCGCCAAGAAATTCCCTCAAATCATTAATCATGACCAGCCCTCCCCGTGGTAGTTTCATTATGTGAAACCAAGGTTCATAATGTAATTGACATTATCCAGTGGCCTTGATAATGTCAAGCAAAAAGGAAGGAACTCAGATAAGCTGAATCTGGAGATGTATAATGAATGTGAGGAACGGAAACGAGCCGGAGCCCGCGTATCGGGTCCAAACACTTGAACGCGCTTTGGATATAATCGACTGCTTCACCTTTGAAACCAAGGAATTGGGTTTAGTCGAGATTGCCAGGCAAACCGGGCTCAATAAAACGACCGTCAAGAGGATGCTCGCTAACCTGACCCACCGGAAGTATCTTCAGCAGGACCCGAAAACAAAGAGGTACAAATTGGGAATGCGTCTGTTCGAACTGGGCGGGATTGTTTTTTCCTCCTTTTCCCTGCGAAAAGCGGCCGCCCATTTCATGGATCTCCTGCAGAAGGAGACTCGATCGACCGTCCTTCTCGGCGTCATGATGGAAGAAGAATTGGTGTATGTTGATAAACGTGAGGGAAACGGCATGGTCCGTATTTCATCGGACATCGGCTGGCGCAGACCTCTCCATTATGGAATGCTCGGTATGATATTGAGTGCCTACCTGGTGGCTGAGAAGAGAGAAGAAATCCTTAAAAAGTATCCGCTTACGGCGTATACCCGAAGGACCATTACCGATGAAGAGAAATTCAAGGATCGGTTGGAAGAAATCAGGGAACAAGGCTATGTTGTCGAAAACGGTGAGGCCGTCGAAGGGATCATCGGGATAGCCGCACCCATCAGGGACTATACGCACAAAGTGATAGCCGCTCTTGGGCTCGCTGTTCCTGCCGGGCATGGTGTTCCAAGAGAAGCAATAGATGACCTCGCGCGCCAATTGCAGGAAACCTGCGGGAAGATCTCGGCGGAGCTTGGACATGGGAGCTGAAAAGCGCTCTCCGCTGAAGTATCGCTGAGACATCAGACGCGTGAATTTGCCGGAAGAAATAATTGGCAAGATCAAAGGGAGGTATACGGATGAAAAAGTCGACCCTGCTGGAAGGAAAGAGAATCCTTATTGTCGATGACGAAGAAGATGTCCTGCAAACACTGGGTGAATTATTGTCCATGTGCAAAGTGGTAAAAGCAGCTACCTTTGAAAAGGGGAAGGAGTTGCTTGAGAGTGAATACTTTGATATGGCGATCCTCGATATCATGGGTGTTAACGGGTACGGGCTCCTGGAAATCGCAAAGGAAAGAAACGTCGTTCCCGTGATGCTCACCGCCCACGCCGTGAGCAAGGAGAACGTGATAAAATCGTACAAGGAAGGCGCTGCCCTCTATGTGCCCAAAGATAAGATGACGGATATTCCCCTGTTCCTGAATGATGTCCTGGATGCCCGGGAAAAGGGAAAGAGCACGTGGTGGCGCTGGTACGACCGTTTTTCGTCCTACTTTGAAAGGAAATTCGGGTCCGGCTGGCAGGAAGAAGATAAGGAATTCTGGGATAGGTTCGACGGCTTTCATGTTTAATGGAGAGCGAGGTGCCAATAAAGAACATAAAAGGCCTGCTCGTTGATCTGGACGGCGTACTGATCCAGGGAAAAGGAATGACCCCGTTTCCGGATGCCGCGGACTTCATCGAGTTCCTCAAAGACGCAGGCATTGTATTCAGGGTCGTGACGAACAACTCCACGAAGACACCCGGAGGGATTGCCCGACGGCTGCAGGAAAACGGCATACCTGTTGGTGAAGAGGAAATTGTTTCCCCCCTTGTCATCTGTCCGCGGGTGTTTGAGGAACAAGGCGTGGAGAGGATATTTGTCATGGGGACCGAAGGCCTGAAGGAGGCCCTGTCGGAGAAGGGTTTTTCAGTCAAAACCGATCCGGCTGTCGACGCCGTTCTGGTGGCACAGGACAGGACACTCCATTTTGAGGAGATCAAAACGGCCATGACGGCCATAAGGAGATACAGGGCCCGGCTTTTTGCAATGAATGACAATCGAGCTATTCTGGACGATGACGGCATGCCGTTCGCCGGGGCCGGTGCCATATGCAGGCTGCTGACCTATGCCACCGATTATCACAACCATGTTGTCCATTTCGGAAAGATGGGGGAACTGTACAACAAGGTCCTGTTCCAGCAATTTCGCCAGGAGAAGAAGACGCTGGCCGTCGTCAGTGATGATCTGTACACGGATATCAAAGGATTTCAGAGAGAGGGGTTGCTGGGGATCTTTTTGACTACGGGAAAGTGCAGGAAGGAAGACGTTGGAGGAGATACAAAGCCCGAGGTTATCCTCGACAGTCTCACCGAGCTGGTCGCCTTTCTCACGAGCGGTTGAACAAGAGATATCGAATGAGATCAACATTCGATTTTCAAGAGCCAAGGAGGTATCACAAGGGCCAACGGAGGTGGTATCATGCGTTCACCTGGAGGAAACTACTGGAATCCCTTTGTGGAAACACTGCCGAGGCAGAAATTACGCCGGATTCAAATCAGGAATTTTCAGAAGATCTTCTCATACGCAAAGGAGCACTCCGCTCTCTACGGTGAAAAGTATCGGGGAATTGACCCTGAGGATGTGAAAACCGTTGAGGATATCAGGCGGATTCCAACAATCGACAAGGAAGACCTGAGACGCGCCCAGGACGGCAGAGAGCCTTTCCCGTTCGGGGAACTCCTTGGGGTGCCTGCGGAAGATATCTCTATGTTCCGCCAGACGTCCGGCACCACTGGGACGCCGGTGTATGTGCCGGAGAGCTGGGAGAGCTGGCAGTGGCGTGTTGAGGTGTGGTGTCATATCCTATGGATGGCCGGTTTCAGAGAGACGGACAGGGTCTTTATTCCGTTCGGTTACAATGTCTACGTTGCCTTTTGGGAGGGCCATTATGCAGCAGAAAAACTCGGCTGCACGGTCATCCCGGGCGGTGCCTTGGATACAAAGGGGAGAATCAACAAAATCAGGGAAGTGAAAGCTACGGCCCTGCTCAACACCCCCACCTACGGCCTCCATCTTGCCGAAACCGCGAGATCGATGGGGCTGTCTTCCCGGGAGATGGGGATCAGGAGGATCGTGTGCGCGGGGGAGCCCTTGCCGGACGCGACACGGAAGAGGTTGGAGGAAAGCTGGGCTGCGGAGGTCTACGATCATATCGGCGGTACTGAACCCTGTGCCTGGGCCGCCATGTGTGGTGAACGGAAAGGCCTCCACATCATGGAGCCCTTTTTCCTGGTGGAGATTCTCGACATGGAGACCCTGAGCAGGGAGGTGGATGAAGGCGAACTGGGAGTGGCGGTAGTGACCCCCCTGGGCAGGCGTTCTTTTCCACTCATCAGGTTCAACACCAAGGATGTGGTGCGGAAGGGAAAAGGCGAGTGCGCCTGCGGGAGAACGTCCATGATGATTCAGGGGGTTGTCGGCAGGGCGGATGACCTGAGAAAGATCCGGGGCGTACTTTTCACCCCGGTGTCCGTGGAAGAGGTGCTGAGGGCGGAATTTCCCGAGATCACGGAATACGAGATCATCGTCCAGAGAAGAGGGATCATGGATGAGATATCCCTCAAAGCGGAACTACTGGAGGAGATGGGAGAATCTGCGATGAAAGATCTCGTGATCAGGATATCTGAGAGACTGAAGATGAAGACGAATCTGAGGTTTCTCGTGGCGCCCGTGAAGCCCGGAACCTTGCCCAGGTATACACTGAAATCGAAACGGTTCAAAGACCTCAGGAAAATGAAGGGAGGTGAGGCGGAGTGACCGGGAAGAACTCCCATCTTTTAAAGGAAATGGAGGCCAGGATAGAAGGAATCGAGAACCTTGCCGAAGAACTGAAGGACCTGGGGAAAGGGATTCCCGCGGTCGAGAAGAACGCACGATGCATTTTGAGTTTTATCTTTGCATTGAAATTCGGGATCTCGGATGTTGTCGATCTCGAGAGTGAAGGAGATAATCAATGGGAGAAGTAATGAAAATTCGCACTGTCTGTCGTAGCTGTCACGGTGGGTGCGGCGTCATTGCCCAGGTGAAAGACGGCAAGGTAATAAAAGTGGAAGGAGACCCGGATTCTCCAATCAGTTATGGAACCCTTTGCAGCAAGGGGCTGTCGATTACGCAGCTGGCTTATCATCCGGACAGGGTCCTCCATCCGATGAAGAAGGCGGCCGGGGAATGGCAGAGAATTTCCTGGGATGAGGCGCTTGACACCGTCGCGAGCAGGTTTCGGACGGTTATCGATGAATATGGACCCGAGTACATCGTGGTCGGTCAGGGGACCGGAAGGGACTACGAGAGTCACCTATACCGCTTCGCAAACCAGCTGGGGACTCCCAATGTACTCACGGCAGGCCACATGTGCTATGTCTCGAGAGTTGCGTCAACACTGATCACCTGCGGTAATCTGCCCATCTGCGACTACCGGGGAGGGCCGAAGTGTATCGTACTGTGGGGCTGTAACCCCCAGTGGACCAACCCGGACGAGTACAAGGGCGTAGATTTCTGGAAGGCATACAAGAAGGGAACAAAACTCATCTGTGTGGATCCCCGGAAAGGTTTTGTGGCTAAGAAAGCAGACCTGTGGCTTCAGCTCCGGCCCGGAACGGACGCTGCACTGGCAATGGGCTTTCACAATGTCATCATTGAGGAAGAGCTCTATGACAAGGAGTTCACGGCGAATTATATCAACGGATGGGACGCTTTCAAGGAGCGGGTCAGGGAGTATCCGCTTGAAAGGGTGCAGGAAATCAGCTGGGTTGACAAGGAACTCATCCGCAAGGCCGCGAGGATGTACGCCACGACCAAGCCGGCCTGCATTCATTGGGGCGTTCCAACGGAACAGACCAACAACTGTGCGGATTGCACGCGTGCCATGACCGGCCTTATGGCTGCGACGGGGAACCTGGATGTGCCCGGCGGGAATGTCCTCTATGTGAATCCTCCGACCCGGACGGTCGCCGAGTTCTCGCGCCACAGGGACCTTTCCAGAGAGGTTCGAGCAAAAAGGCTCGGGGGCGATCGGTACAAGCTTGGCGCCAGGGTAGCATTTATAACTCCCAAGGTTGCCTGGGAGTCCATCCTGACGGGGAAGCCATACCAGCTGAAGGCAGGAATCCTGTGCGGGACCAATCCGGTTATCACCAGGGCCAACGCCAGGGAGGCATACGAGGCCCTGAAGAAGCTGGAGTTCCTGGCCGTGGTTGATTTCTTCCTGACCCCTACCGCTGAACTCGCGGACATTTTTCTTCCTGCAGCCACCTGGCTCGAATCCAATCACGTGGCCGACAACTGGAAGCGCCACGGCTTTGTTCTTGCCAGGCAGAAGTGTGTGGAGATCGGGGAGTGCTGGCAGGACCACAAGATTTTTCAGGAGCTGGGAAAGAAGATGGGCCAGGAATGGTGGGATACCGTGGAAGAGGGCCTGGATTACCTGCTCGAGCCCTCCGGCCTGACGTGGGAGGAGTTCAAGAAGATAGGGCACCTGCAGGGTGAAATGGTGTACCGCAAGTACAGGGAGAGGGGTTTTTCAACCCCCACGGGAAAGGTTGAACTCTATTCGACAACACTGGAAAAGTGGGGATTCGATCCTCTGCCGAAGTACACGGAGCTGCCTGAGAGCCCGGTTTCAAAACCGGATATTGCGAAAAAATACCCGTATATCCTCAACCCGGGACTCAGGATCCCGACGTTCTTCCATTCCGCCAATCGGATGATTCCGTGGCTCAGGGAAATCAGACCGGATCCAATCGTGGAAATTCATCCTGAGACAGCAGCGGAGCGCGGGATCGAAAACGGCCAATGGGTCTGGATCGAATCCCCGAGGGGGCGGGTCAGGGAGCGCGCAAAGCTGAACGACGGTATTGATCCGCGAGTCGTGGTGGCGGAACATGGCTGGTGGTTTCCGGAAATAAAGGATCCGGGACATGGCTGGGACATTTCTAATATCAATCTTCTGACGGACAACTCCCATGAGAGCATGGATCCGGCTATCGGAGCAACCAATCTGCGGGCCTGTCTCTGCACCATCGCTCCCGTGGAAGAATGATGCTGACCTGGACAGATCCTGAAACCGGCCTGGAATGGCAGTGTGCAACTCCGGGAGAAATGACCTGGGCGCAAGCCGTGGAGTATGCGGGCGCCCTGTCATTGGGTGGAAAAAGTGATTGGCGTTTGCCGAGCGCCAGGGAACTGGAGACCCTCCTCGACAGGAGCAGGTATCGCCCGGTCATGCGCAAGGAAGTGCCGTTTCGGGATCATTTGTCCTACTGGTCTTCTACCACGTTTTCGGGGGGTACGGACAGTGCATGGATCGTGATGTTCGACGGAGCCTATGTCCTGAGTTACTACAAGACCAACTCCTACTATGTCCGCTGCGTCCGGGGGGAGGAATTTTGAACAGCAATGATCGTTCGATGACGATGAGGAGGGAATGAGGTGAAGAAACTCTCTTTTATGTTTTTCAAGAAGGACTGTATGGGCTGCCATGCATGTGAGGTTGCGTGCAAACAGGAACACGGACTCGGCGTTGGTCCAAGACTCGTAAGGGTCGTTGAAAAGGCACCGGATTTTGTCCCGATCTACTGCCACCATTGTGCCAGCCCCCCTTGCGGGGAGGCCTGTCCTGTCGAGGCTATCAGCAGGAATGAAGAGGGAATCGTGCTTATCGACAACGACGCGTGCATCGGGTGCAAGGCCTGCGTAGAGGCCTGCCCTTTCGGGGCCATGCAATTCGATGAGGGCGGTGATGTGGCAGTGAAATGCGATTTGTGCGTCGAGCGGCTTAAGGACGACGAGGGACCCGCCTGCGCCGCTGTCTGCCCTACGGGATGTATCTTCTGGGGTGATTTCACGGCCCTCTCTGAGAGGCTTGGCGTGGAAGCCCTGAGCAAGAGATAAAACCTGCGAGGTAGACCGAGCAGTGTAACTCGCACGGAAAGGGAAAAATCAAATTCTTTGCGAACTCTGCGGCGTTGCGGTGGGGAAAATTATCCAATTCGGATACGACATCGTATTTAAGGATATGTGCGATGAGGAGGAGGCCATGAAAGATCTCAGGATTGCGGTTATCGGGATCGGCGCTACAGGCGGAGTCCTGGCTGCAGCACTGCTGAGCAGGAACCCGGAAACAGTTCTTGTCGATCCCAGACCCGGTTTGGAAGAGCAACTTCGAAAGAACGGGATCAATATCTCCGGAGCGCTCTCATACAAGGTCCCCGTGAAGCATTTCTTCCCGCGGATCAAAGACGTGAAAGAGGCGGAGCCGAATCTCTTCTTTCTTTCGACCAAGACTTTCCACCTTTCGCGCGTGCTCGAAGATTTGGAAAAAGTCTTTGTGCCCGGCGCAAAGATAGTCAGCACCCATAACGGCCTGGGGACTGAAGATGTCATTGCAGAACGATTCGGAGCAGACGCGGCCTTCCGGATGTCTCTCAATTACGGTGTTTCAATCAAGGGGCCGGGAAATGTGGAAGCTGCATTTTTCAACCGTCCGAATCACCTGGGATGTGTGACATCGAAAAATGAGGGGCTCGGACGCCGGGTCGCCGAACTGCTCACCAGGTGCGGGCTGGACACTCAATTCGTCGACGACATCAAGCTCTATGTCTGGAAAAAGATGATCATGAAGTGTACCATGGCCTCCATCTGCGCGGTTACTGACAGGACCATAAAGGATGTCCTTGGATTTCCCCCCACCCGGGAGATTGCGGAAGGCTGTTTTCAGGAAGCACTGACCGTTGCGAAGGCAGTGGGGTATGATCTGGGAAGCGCCTACCTATCGGAGGCCCTGGCTTACCTGGAGAAGGTGGGGATTCATAAGGATTCAATGTGCCAGGACATTGCGGACAAGAGTCCTACGGAGATTGACTTTCTCGGGGGAAAGGTCGTTGAATATGCAAAGGAAAAAGGCATCCCGGTGCCTTTTTACACGACGATGACCAACCTGATAAGGGCCATTGAGGACAGCTACCTGAGGATGAAGTGATCTAGAGTGAGGCACATCAATTTGACGCTGGACAGACTGTTCAAACCCCGATCCATCGCAGTGATCGGGGCATCAACCGATGAGTATAAGGCCGGATACCAGATGGTATATGCGCTGAGGCATTTTCCCGGAGAGCTGTATCCAATCAATCGCCATGCGGATGAGATCCTGGGGTTCAAGGTCTACCCCACACTCAGTGCTGTAGGGAGATCCGTCGATCTCGTTGTTCTCGCCATTCCGGCAGAGGGATGCGCAAGGGTTCTCAAGGAAGCCGGTGAGGCCGGCGCGGGGGGCGCATTAATCATCAGCGGCGGTTTCGGCGAGACCGGAGAAGCGGGAAAGTCTGTTCAGGATGAGATCCTTTCTGCCTGCCGCAGATACGGCATCCGGCTGCTGGGACCAAATACCGCTGGTTTTGGAAATCCAAGGGCCGGAGTCTCTGCAAATTTCACTCCCTGGATCGGAGAATTGAAACCGGGCCCTGTCGGAGTGGTTTCCCAGAGCGGGGCCATAAACCTGATACTGGCAGCCGCCATGTATAACCAGGGGCTTGGTATCAGCCTGGCAACGGGGATCGGCAACGGGGCCGATGTTGCTGTGAGCGACGTAGTGGAATACCTGGCTGAAGACCCTGACACAAAAGTGATCGCCCTTTATTTGGAAGGAGTACGCGAAGGCAGGCGGCTTTACGAAGCTGTCTGCAGGGCAGTGGAGAAGAAACCGGTTGTCGTGTTTCCGGTAGGACAGGCAGATATCGGCGATTTTGCGGTTTCTCACACGGGCAATCTCATTGGGTCATTTGCCCTCAAGAAGGCTGCATTGATACAGGCGGGCGCCGTGCTTGCGTCTTCAAGTGACGATCTCGTGGATGCGGCAAATCTGCTCTCCAAGGTGCGGCTTAAGGCCAAGCCGAACCCGGGGGTGGGTCTTCTGACCGGCCAGGCGGGGCCCGGAATGGTGATTGCCGACCACCTCCGGAGCCATTCCGTCAACATCCCGGAGTTGAGTGCTTCAACGGTCGAACGAATCAGAGGATTGATTCCGCCAATGACATTCATACGAAACCCGGTGGACACAGGACGTCCGGGGCCCACATTTCGTGAAGTGTTGCTGGCCATGGCGGAAGATCCGTCCGTTGATGTGCTTGTTACATTCGCCATTCACGAACCTGCAGTCATAGATCCTGTGACCCTGTTCAGGGAGATGAGAGAAGAGGTCGAGCAGCCGCTGGTTTTCGGCACGGCGGGTTTTTCGGAGCACGTATCGCCGACTCAGAAAGAACTGGAAGCCATCCATGTCGCCTCGTTTATATCGCCCGACAGGACGGCCAGGGCAACCTGTGCATTGGTTGAAGACGCGAAGGCAGCCTATCGAAGAGCGCGTCCGGCTCAAGACTTTGATGATCTACCCGCAGTCGATCCCATTAAGAGCGCGCCGGATGAGGCCGTTGCCAAGTCGATCCTCGAAACGCTGGGAATCCGCACTCCGTCACGTGTTGTCTGCGGGACGCATCAGGAAGCAAAAAAGGGTCTCCTTGAACTGGGAGGCCCCTGTGCGGTGAAAATCCTCTCTCCCGGGATTATCCACAAGACAGATGTGGGAGGAGTGCATCTCAACATCAGGACGGAGGATCAATTGGTCTCGGCCCTGGAACAGATCGATGCCATTGAAACTGTAAGAGAGAGAGGGTATCTCATTGAAGAAATGGCGCCCGAGGGTTTGGAAATCATTATCGGCGCTGCGAATGATCCCGGCTTCGGACCGACGGTGTTGCTCGGCCTGGGCGGAACGGCGGCTGAGGCGTTGAATGATGTAGTCATGCGCCTGGCGCCGCTGGATCTTTTCGATGCGCTGGACATGATCGCTGAGCTGAAAAGCAGTGTTTTGTTTGACGGATGGCGCGGGGGGGCGCTGTATGACAAGAGGGAGGTGGCGGAAACGTTGCTCAAGATAGGCCGTCTTATAGGTCATCACTCGGAAATCAAGGAAATGGATCTCAATCCTGTACGGGTGCATGAAAAGGGGTTGACCGTACTGGATGCGGTTATCATCTGCGAATAGGTGAATATCTATGCTGCTTCAGCCTGATTGTATTCCTTGCATATTGAATATGACTCTTTCCGCCCTCCGAAAGACCGTTCCGGGATCGGATGATCTGAAGGCGGTTTTTGAAGAGATACTCCAAATCCCGGCCTTGAGCGGAAAATCGTGGGATACCACAAGTGCGGAAGTCGTTGAACTGGTTATGAAAGTCATTACGGCCCATTCAAAAGAACCTGATCCCTTCCGGAATGAAAAACTCGCCCAGAACAGGCAGCTTCTGGAGATCTATCCCGCACTGCAAGAGACTGTCGAGCACTCCGAAGACCCTCTTTTTTGTGCCGTGAAACTAGCAATCCTGGGAAATGCCATCGATGCAATGGTCGGATCAGCGCAGTCGTCCAATATGCTCGAAAGAATGAAGACAGCACTCGGAGAGCTGGACATCAGGAAAGAGGATTATGCAGTGTTTAAGGAAAGACTCCAGCAATCCAATCTCCTTTTATACTTTGCTGACAACGCAGGCGAAGCCGTGCTCGACAAACTCTTCATACAGACTGTCAGGGGCAGGGGCGCGCTGGAGGTATATTATGTGGTGAGGTCTCTTCCTGCCTTAAACGATGTTGTCCTCGAAGATGCAGGATTTATCGGTATGGAAGAAGTCGCCCATGTGGTGGGAAATGGGATAGACGGACCGTTGCCTGGAATCCTCTTGAGCAGATGTTCACCGGAAATTCGGTCTCTGGTTGCGGAATCCGATTTGATCATTTCGAAGGGCGGCGGCAACTTTGAGACCCTGTCTGAGGAGATGCCTCAAGACAAGCAGGTGACATTTATGCTCCTTTCGAAGTGTTCCGTATATCATCGCCACTTTGGTGCGCCGCTGAACAGTCCGATCCTTGCCAATGTCTTGCGACGGAGCACGTAGTTCTCCTATTGGTCACACGGGCAGCGACCTCTGAAACCTGAAATGACAGTCTCCGCGTCAGGCAAGAGGGGGAAACTGCCCGTGCGATACCCTTACCCGAAAGGGGGGATGGTCTCGGTGCAGGAAAAAGGTCGGGTACACTGGGCGTGGATCATTCTTGCAACCTGCTTTGTCAATCTGTTCATCAGTTACTCCGTCCGGCTGGGGTATGGTGTTGTTCTGCCTGAGATGATCAGGGCCCTTGGCCTCAACCGAACCGCAGGGAGCTCCATATTTAATGCCTATCTCTTTTCCTATATTGCCCTGACTCCATTAACCGGTCTCCTCACAGACAGGTTTGGGGGCAGGCGAGTCATCACCGTCTGTGCTCTCATCTTAGGCACCGGTGTTCTCCTGATGGGAACGGTCAAAACTCTTTTCCCGGCATGCGTTTTTTATGCGGTAGTGGGTCTGGGCGCCACAGGCATGTGGACGCCTGTGATCACCCTGGTCCAGCGCTGGTTTGCTGCCAACCGCAGAGGACTGGCCCTGGGGATACTCTCGACCGGCTATGGGCTGGGTTTCGCTGCGATGGGGATCCTTACCCCATTGATCGTGAATCATTTCAGCTGGCGCCACACCTGGTATTTTCTGGGGGCGGGAGCACTCGCCATGGTTGTGGCGGACGGGGCGTTATTGAGGAGCAGCCCTGAACCGGAGGGATACCTGCCGTGGGGTCAGAAGGAAGTCATCCAACCCGGGGGATTGGGCCGGAAAGACCGTTCGGGAAGGACCGGCCTTTCAGCAGTATTCAGAGACAAGACATTCTGGATCATAGGGTTGTCATACTTGTGCATCTCTTACGGCCTCTATGGAATCACTACCTTCATGGTGGATTATGCCAGGTATCAGCTGGGACTGCCTCTGGAAACGGCGAGTCTCCTGGCCACAATCCATGGGATATTTGAGGTCGTAGGGGTCCTCACGATCCTGCCCCTGTCCGACTATCTCGGCCGAAAACGGACCATCATCATTTCCAATGCCGCTATAACTGCGTGCTTGATAGGTATCTTCTTGAGTGGAGATTCATGGGTTATGCTGTGTGTCTTCATTGGGATTATGGCGGTCTTCTACGGCGTCACATTTCCCATATACGGCGCGTGTGCGGGAGATTACTTTTCCAGGGAGGTCATGGGAACGGTCATCGGGGCCTGGACACCGTTCTATGGCTCGGGCGCCATTTCGGTCCACTGGGTAACCGGCATGCTCCGGGACACAACCGGCGCGTATGATCAGGCATTCCTCATCAATGCCGTAATGGCCTCCCTGGCAGTCGTGCTGATGAGCACCGTCAGGAAAACAGGGCCCGGATAGGTTCTCCCGGTCCCAGCTCTCTAAAGCCGGCCTGCTCAGGGAGTCTCATGATGCATCCCGTTCTGCTGGAGGAGACTCACTTGACAGCCGATGCGGCGGTAAGGTAGATCTGGCTGTGCAAGCCGGGCCCTGCCGGACACGTTCGGTGTCCTGTACGACATCGTGATTCAGGGCATAGAGAGAAGGAAGGTTTTCCCAAACGGATGGAACACAGGAAGGGGAGCAGTTCCGCAGCATCTTCCTGGAAAGCTCTTGGAAAAAATGACAACGACTGTGGAGGCAGAGACATGGACCAAAGAGTACGCAAAGCACTTTTTGAGCAAGTGGCGCAGGAAGAATTCTCCCGGAAACTCAATTTAAAGCTTGTGGAGCTTGAAGAAGGATATTCCCGGGTTGAGATGACATACACTCCCGACATGGAGAATATCTTTGGCATGGCTCATGGCGGCGCCATATTTTCCCTCATAGATGAGGCCTTCGAAACGGCCTGCAATTCCCACGGCACGATTGCTGTGGCCTTGAACGTGACCGTTACATACATGATGCCGCCTGCGCCGGGAAGCACCCTCACGGCCGAGGCCCGTGAATTGAGCCGGAGCAGGAAGACTGCCAGCTACGATATCAAGGCCTACGACCACGAGGGTCATCTGATTGCGTCATGCCAGGCCCTCGCGTATAGGAAAGGGAGCCCGCTCCCTTTCCTGTCCGCGAAGTAACTCACCGCGAAAAAACCGCACGCGATGGTCACGGTTTAGCTCTTTTGTGAATTACCTTTTGCGATCACTGTTTGGACATGCCATGCCCCATATCTATGTCTCCACCTCCGCCCTTGTAAAGAGGAGATTCCACATTGTAGACATAGAGGGTGTTTGCGTTCACAACTTTCACCAAGACATCATTTGTGGGAGAGAACACGTACCCATAGACAACATCTCCCGGTCCGACAATGCTGTAGAGATGCGGCTCGAAATTCGCGTAGTTCTTGATAAATGAGACCATGCTGGTCAGGGTATCCTTGTCCTTCACCCTTTCCCACCACTTGCCCTCCAGCCTCTTGTTATCATTCTTCGGATCAAACAGGAGTGCCGCCGGAGTATCCGGAGATAGCCCGGCATAATAAATTGTGTAATCCTGCCAGTTTTTTACGAGGTCTTGCAGGGTAACCCTTTGTCCGTGAGTTTCCGGTGCGCCAAGCAGTGCCACGCCCTGGGTCGTTGCGCATCCCGTGAAGAGCAGTAATGCCAGGACACCTATGATGCCCACGTTAATTGTTTTTCTTGTGTTCATTTTTTTCCCATCCTTTCTCGACTTCCATTGGAAACCTGGAGCAATCGGAGAAGAGCGTATTGGCAAAAAGCCGAACCTCTCACGATTAAGCTCCCCCGCTCGCTTGCTTTTCGGAACAATATGCCGATTAAAGAAGCAAGTGATACAGGGTGAGAATAGTCTCCATTCTCACATGCGCAAAACTAATCACTTGACCTTCTCCGGTCAAGCCGGCGGAAGAAGATCGTGAAAAGGAACAAGTACAGAAACAAACTCATTGACGTGGGGAAGCCAATTGGATATATTTCAATGCAATAGCAAGAACATATCTGATTTTCAAGTCAATAATGGATGGCATTTTTAAGGCCCCGGAAGGCTTTGAGGTGCACCAGGAAGGCCAAGAGGCAGTACTTGCTGAATGGCTTGTCTGTATATCCACGACTTCACGGTTGTCGCTGGCGCGACATTGAGAGCGTGATGGCTCGAGCAGATACCCAGCAGAAGGATCTGAGGGCGAGACTGGCGGGCAGCCCGAAGGGAAGCGTTCCGCGACACAAAATTTCGCCTCCCCGCTTGAATCCTCATATCTTTTTTCGTGAAGATCTCATGAAATATCTGCATGAGCTTCTGCTTGAAGGGTCGGTCTGGATTGCCGGGCCGCCAGGCGCCGGCAAGACCGTTCTGGCGTCATGTTATGTACATTCTGAACAGATCCCTTCCTTTTGGTATCAGTTGGATATCTTCGACAGTGACCTGGCCTCTTTTTTTTCTTTTTTCCCCCGGGCCTTCGCATATCAAGAGGAGAAAAAACTATCCCTCCCGGAGTTCGTGCCGGAGACCATGCTTCAGCTGGAGCTCTTTTCCAAAAAATTCTTTCGGGAACTCTTCCGGGCTTATCCGGAGAAGTCAATTGTCGTACTGGATAATTATCAGGATATCCAGGATGAATCTCTGGTCCATAATATTATCGCTCTCATGCTGGAAGAATTGCCGCCGGACTCCAGGTTGCTCGTCCTGAGTCGATCCCAGCCGCCTCAAACGCTCGCGCGTGCTCGCGCCAATAAACTCATCAATGTGATTGCGGAAGAACGCCTCCGATTCACCCGGGAGGAAATCGCAGAAATGCCTGCCTTCCAGGAGATCGCTGCGGACCGCGATAATCTCGCCGACTATCTTCATGACGTCACGCTGGGGTGGGCGGCAGGCCTGACGCTGATGCTGGAACAATTGGACAACCAGGATGGACGCTCGGATGAGCCTCGCCGTGAAGTCGTCTTTGACTATTTTGCCGATGTGGTATTCCAGAGACAGGGAAAAGAACAGCAGGAGATGCTTCTCAAGATTGCTGTACTGCGGGAACTGGATGTGGGAGTGGTGGAGACCCTGTGCGAATGGCCCGGAGCAGGTCCGTACCTCCGGGAGTTGAGTCAAAAGAATTACTTCACGTACAGGATCGGTAACCGGCAGCAGATCTACCAGTTCCATCCCCTGTTCAGAGAGTTTCTTATAAAATCAGCAGAGGAAAAGATGTCCGGAGAGGAACTTCTGGCTCTGCGTCGTCGAGGAGCTGAACTGCTGCAGGGCACCGGACAAGTTATAGAGAGCATCGAACTCCTTTTTGAAACACGGGATTGGACGGCGTGTGTCAACCTGATAAAAGAGAACGCGGATTCAATCTTCCGCAAGGCGCAATTCGGCACGGTTCTCCGCTGGTTGCATGGAATGCCGGCGCAAATAATCGAAAGTGATCCCTGGCTCCTGTGCTATAAGGGCATCGCTGCAATGCCGTTTATTCCTCAAGAATCAATTGATTGCCTCCAGAGGAGCTTTCAGGAATTCAGAAACAAGGGGAATTTTCAGGGCGCGCTTTTCTGTTGTCCTATCTTGATCAGGGCCGTCCTGAGCTTCTTGACGGACATGAGTGCCATGGATTCCCTGATTGACTTCATCCAGAGCCGGGTAGATGTGCGGGAACTGGGCTGTCGGAATGATCAGCGGGATGACCAGTTAGTCCTGGGCATGTTTCGCGCTCTTGTCTCCCGCAGGCCCGATCACCCGGAAATCGAACTCTGGGCTGAGCTTGTGGAGAGGCTTTTCAAAGAGGGAAGATTGATCCCGGGACCGGTTCTCCCCCTGCATTATCTGTGGACCGGTCGCTTTGCAGAGGCTGAAAGCGTGCTCAATAGATCTCTTGCCATGGAAGAACATTTGGCCTCATCTCCTCTGGACCTGACCGGCCTCCTTTCCCTCAAGCTCCAATATCATCTGGTGATGGGCCAAACCGGGCAAGGCCTGGAGGCTACGAAAGAAGCTCTCGAAATCGTGGAAGAGACCGGGGTAAGAATCTGGAGAACCCATTACTTGCTCCTCGGGGCGGCTTGTTGCCTGAACAGTGGAGATAGAGTCGGGGCTGAAGAATTTCTTACGGAGGTTGAGAAGACCCCCGATGAAATCCGGGGCCTTGATCTCAGTTATTACCATCTTATGAAGGCGTACTTTTTCCTGCTCACGGGAGAAAAGAGGCATGCTGAATATTCCGGCGCCAAAGCCCTTGAAGTGGGGATAAATCTGGGCATGCCTTCCTATGAGAACTGGTGCAGGCTTGGGGTTGGTCTTCTCGCAGTCGATCGGCAAGAGTATGAATTGGCGACGGAGCACTTCGACAGAATATTCGATTTCTGCTCCCGCTCCTATAATCCCTGGTTCACCTGCCAGGCTCATCTGGGCATGGCCCTCGTCCATCTGGGCCGGGAGCAAAGAGATGAAGCCATCGAACACGTGCGAAACGGGATTTCACTGGCAAGACAACACGGCTATAATGCATTCTTTTTCTTCACAAAGGAAATGCTGACGGAGTTGTGCGTTCTGGCCCAGCAAGAAACAATTGAAACGGACTTCGTGCGGTCATTTATTTTTCACTGGGGACTCGTTCCGAAACGTCCCTGGGCATGTCCTGACTCGTGGCCATGGCCGGTACGGATCTTTACCCTTGGTGAGTTCAAGGTGGAACTCTACGGAGATCGGCTTCCCGTTTCCCCTGCAAGGCGAACAAAGCCCCTCGAACTGCTGAAGGTGCTGATTTCCATGGGTGGTAATCAGGTGGCCGACACGAGAGTCCAGGATATACTGTGGCCGGATAGTGAAGGAGACGATCAGTCCCGGTCGTTGAAAATAACTCTCCACAGGCTGCGCAAGCTGCTTGGCGTCAAAGAGGCGATTGTCCACAAAAGGAAGGTCCTGACCATCAATCCTGCCTGTTGTTGGCTTGATGTGCTGGCGTTCAGAGGATCGGCCGATGAGGCGGCCGCAGCAGCGAAAATGGGTGATCCCGATCAGGCGCTGTCATTGGGCCTGAATGCCCTTGATCTCTACCGGGGACCTTTTTTGTCTCACCGAACCGATGATGGATGGACATTCGCCGCACGATCGGATCTTGCCCATCGATTCAGGGACCTGGTCGTGCTTATCGGGACTTCACTCGAAAAGAAAAAGGACTGGCTCTCGGCCGATCGTTTATACTGCGATGCCATCTCCAAGGATCCTGTCTGTGAGAACTTCTATCAACGGCGGATGATGTGTCTGTCAAGCATGGGACATACCAACGAAGCACTCAGAGTGTACTGTGAGTGCAGAGAGAGACTCGAAATGTTCCTGGGGGAGAAGCCTTCCTTTGAAATGACACGCCTGCGAGACCTGATTCTTTCCCGCTGATGTTACTGCCTTCTTGTATGCTATTATTCGGAAAAATAATGTGTTTATATTCGCAATTTTATGAATTCGTAAAAAGTCGTCAACTCAACAGGTACAGAAAAAAGGGACATAGGCAAGTTGAACTTTGCGAAATCCCGTCATCAAAGAGTATAACCTCAATAAATCTCTTTTCATCGGGCCAGGCTCTATGGCAAAGAGATGGAATAATCAATATCCTGCCATTCCCGTATCAAATTTATCCTATTTATCCTAATCACTCAAAATCCGGAGGAACTCTCAATGAAAAACAGTTATGATGCAATCATTATCGGCGCCGGTATCATTGGTTGTTGCGTCGCCTTTGAGCTGGCCAAAAAGGGGTACAAGACCCTCAACATCGATAAGCTGCCGGCGGCCGGCTATGGGTCCACGTCCAACTCGTGCGCCATAATCAGGCTGCACTACTCCACACCCGATGGTGTTTCCATGGCCCGGGAAGGGTACTACTACTGGCTCGACTGGGGGAAGTACCTGCAGACGGTGGATGAGTCCGGGCTGATTAAATACGTCAACACGGGCTGCGTGGTTGTGAAAACCGTGAGAAACAAGTTCCTCAAGAACGTCATGCGTTCTCTGGATGAGCTGAACGTCATCTACCAGGAGCTTGATCCTGCCGGAATGAAATCCGTGATGCCGATCATCGATACCCGGGCCTATGGTCCGCCCGTCCTGTCCGGGGATGAGCGTTTCGGTGAACCGACCGGCGATGCAGTAGCAGGGGCCATTTACGTCCCCGAGTCGGGCTTTATCAGCGACCCCCAGCTCTCAACCCACAACGTTCAGCGGGCCTGTGAGACCAGGGGCGGCGAATTCGCGTTTAACGCGGAAGTGGCTGGAATTCTCAAAAAGGACGGTCGGGTGGCCGGCGTGGCGCTCAAAGACGGGACGGAGATCAAGGCCCGGGTCGTCGTGAACGTTGCAGGACCCCACTCCTACCTCATCAACCGGATGGCCGGAGTTGAGGAGGAAATGAACATCAAGACCAGGCCGCTCAGGCAGGAGGTCTGCCACGTTCCCTCCCCCGAGGGTTTTGACTACAACAGCCTGGGGACCATGATCTCCGATGGGGACGCGGGCTGTTACTCCCGGCCCGAGGTGGGCAATCATGTCCTCATCGGTTCCGAAGATCCGGATTGCGATAACCTGGAATGGGTTGATGATCCGGACAACTACAACAAGAACTTTACAAACCAGTGGAAGACCCAGACCATGCGAGGGGCCCAGCGGCTGGAGGGCCTGCCTATCCCCAACAAGATGCAAGGCGTCGTGGACCTCTACGACTGCTCCGATGATTGGATTCCAATCTACGACAGGTCGGACCTGCCGGGCTTTTATATGGCCATCGGGACTTCGGGTAATCAGTACAAGAATGCCCCGGTGGCTGGAGTCTTGATGAAAGAATTGATTCAAAAGGTGGAAGGCGGCCAGGACCACGATAAAGATCCGGTCAAGTTCGTCATGAAATACACCGGCCGGTTGTGCAACATCGGGTTTTTCAGCCGTTTGAGAGAGATCAACCCCGATTCGAGTTTTTCGGTCATCGGGTAAGAGAATCGAAGCAATCCATACTGGACGAAACCCCTCATTGTGAAGGGAAATGGAGACGAACGGCCATGGTTCAAACCAATTCGACCGAGAATCATCCCGCAACCGCGTATTCCTTTGCTGCCATTTCCGCCAGCCTGAATTTCTGCACCTTTCCGCTCCTGGTTGTGGGAAAAGATGAAACGATCTTGTAGAAATGCGGCGCAGATGCAGAGTCCACATTTCTTTCCACATAGGCGGATATCTCATCGGTGGAGAGCGGGGAATCCTGCTTCAGTTTTACCCATGCCGCCACTTCCTGACCGGTCTCCCGGTGAGGGAACCCGAAGACCTGGACTTCAGAGACATCCGGCAGCTGATAAATGACCTCCTCCACTTCGAGCGGAAATATCTCGATCCCGGCCCTGACGATCACGTCTTTCAGCCGGCCTGTTATCCGGACATAGCCGTTTTCGTCGATTTCACCCAGATCGCCGGTATGGAACCAACCCTCCCGGTCAACGGCGGCCCTCGTGGCGCCGGGCATTTTGTAATACCCTTTCATCAGGAAACCTCTGGTGCAGATCTCACCCTGAGTCTTCCGCGGGAGAACCTCGCCGGTGGCGGGGTCTACGACCCTGATCTCGTTGCACTCCAGGGGCCTTCCGATGGTGGAAACACGCAAGTCAGTCGGATCTTGCGGGTGTGTCATGGTAATCCAGGAAGAGGTTTCAGTGATCCCGTACCCAACCGTGATGTCGGATACGCCGATATCTTCGACAAGGCGCCTCATGAGATCAATTGGGCAGGGTGCACCGCCTATAATGCCCTTTCGCACCGACCGCCAGCTGTTTTTCTCAAACGCCGGGTGATCCAGGAGCGATATGATCATGTTCGGAGAGGCATAAATGGCCGTGCATTGTTCTTCGACGATGGCCCTGAGTATCCTGAGAGGATCGAAAGACCTGCATGGCATGACGAGGGCGGCGCCTCTCAGAAGCCCCGCCATGGCGACGCAGGTATTTCCGAACATGTGGAAGAGGGGAAAAAAGAGGCAGAGTCTGTCGGTAGAATCTATCCCCTGCCGCTCAGTGGAAGCCATGGACTTGTTGATCAGGCCCAGGTGATCGATAACAACGCCTTTTGGTTTACCGGTGGTCCCCGACGTATACATGATTGCCACGGGATCCTCCGGTCGGACTGTCTCACTGATCTCCCTGAGTGCCGAGGAAGCTGTCTCCTGGCCGGTGACGCGCAGATCGGACCACGGAATCATGCGGGGATATACTTCATCGGCGATCACAACTGCGATCTTCAAATTCGGCAGGTTGGGCCATACATCCTGCAGTACGGCTACGTAAGACTTGTCATTCTCACCTTCAGCCATGACAATGCCCCGGCACTCTGAATCTTCGAGGAACAGACGGAGATCGTCTTTCTTGACGCCGGGGTCGATGGGTACCGTGACAGCCCCCATTCCGGCAAGCGCGAGCATGGAAATGATCCATTCCGGTGTGTTGGGTGCCCAGATCGCCACCTTGTCTCCCTTTTCCAAACCCAGCCCGATGAACCCTGCGGCAATCCGGCCGATTTCCTCAAGCAGAAGGCCGTAGCCGTAGCGGAGACCCGATTCCGTGTGAATGACGGCATCTTCAGAAGAACGTTCTCCGGCTATGTCCTCGATACATCGACCAATGGTTTTTTGGATCAGTTCCACGGAGGCTCTCCTTTCCATGAAGTGCCGGCCACACCCCGGAGCTTACTCCGGATGTTGAAAGAGGTCCGTTCAAGGAGCGAGTATGACCAGGGCGTCTACTGCGACAGGCCGGGCACCTGTCAAGATCAATGGATTGATATCGATCTCTTTTACCTGTCTATTCTCGGTCCCTATCCGGCCGACATTGATGAGAATCTGCGACAGGAAATCCAGGTCGGCGGCTTCCATGCCGCGCACCGATTCGAGGATCTTTCGGCCCTTGATTTCCTGCATCATATCGAGGGCATCCCGTTTTTCCAAGGGGGCCACCCGAAAAGCGATATCCTTCAGGATTTCGGTGAATATGCCACCAAGGCCGAACATGACACACGGGCCGAACTGGGGATCACGGGTAAGGCCGACCACCAGCTCCCGCTGGCCCTTTATCATCTCCTGGACCAGGACTCCGTTTCCTCCCCCATCCATTTTTCCCATGAAATCTTGGAAAGCTGCCCTGGCTTCCTTCTCATCCCGTATATCCACCCGGATCAATCCCTTTTCCGTCTTGTGGGTGATGGAGGAGGAGCTTCCTTTCATCACCAGGGGAAAGCCGATTTCATTGACCGCCCCGGATAGATCCTTTATGTCTTCGACCAGGATTTCCCTGGTGACCGGGATATCATACAAGGACAGGATCTGTTTCGATTCATGCTCCGAGAGAGTATCCCGCCCTTCCTTTATTGCCTTTTCTATGATTTCCATTCATTCCTCCCTGTGTTGCCCATATCTTCGTTCCGTGTAAACGGGTCCTCATGTTAGTGAGTACTTGGATTCATAAGTTCGATGACGTAATCTTTTCCCTTTCCGCCGTCTCAGCGGAAAGGGAAAAATCAAATTCTTTGCTAACTTTGTGCCTTTGCGGTGACCCTAAATTATCCAATTCGGGCACGACATCCTATTTAAGGATACATAGGCTAAGTAGCGCATTTTTCAAGGAATCGATGCCGTTCTCTGAGAAGCGCCAGGGACCATGCGGCCCTTTCTATGGTCTCGTAGCACGTCATCCTCTTCTCTCTCTCGATTCTGCCGGCAATCTCACTCCTGTTCGGCCCGTACAACCAGACAACGACCGGCTTTCGCCTCTCCGTTGAAGCGCTCTCGTTGAGACCCTCCGAGACATCCAGGAAACCGAATTTTCTGGTATCCAGGGCAACGCTGATGCAGAGAATCCCGTCCACATCGGGATCAGCGAGGGCTGCTTTCAGTGTCCGGCCATAAACCTTCTGTATTCCATGCTTCATCACCGCGGGCCAGAGATCCAAAGGGTTTCCCAGCGGCATCCATTCCGGAGAAAGCTCCGCCACGCTCAGTATAGTCTCTTTGGACAGATGTGCAAGTTCAAGCCCGTTTCTTTCAAGTGCGTCGCTTGCTATAATGCCCCCTGCCCCCGTTATGGTGATAACCGCGATTCGTTTTCCTTTCAGGAGTGGTTGGTGCAGGAGAGTTGTCACCGCATCACCCATCTGACCGTCTTCATCAAGAAACAAACACCCTGCTCGTTTCAAAGCCGACCGGTATATGTCGTAATCCCCTGCCATACTGCCGCTGTGGGATGCCGCGGCCCGGGCGCCGGCCGCACTCTGTCCTGTCTTAAAGACGACGATGGGTTTTTCTCCGGCAACTCGCGAGGCGAGGGAAAGAAATTCCTTTGGCTGCGCCAGGCCTTCCATATGTATGGCAATGATTTTAGTATCCGGATCTTGACCCAGGTATTGAAGACATTCATAAAAGCCTATATCACAGGCATTGCCGATATCAATGCCTTTCCCGATCTTACCCGTGAAATTTCTGGCGCCTACGAAAAAAAGGCCTGACTGGCAAATCATACCTACAGGTGCTTCTTCCTTATTCAAGGGCATAAAAGAGGTTGTGAAATTATGAAAATTATTGACGACGCCGAGGGTATTCGGGCCCAGAATCCTTAAGCCGTTCTCTCTGGCGATGGCCGTCATTTCATACTGGAGTGCCTTTCCCTTGTCATCGGCATCGGCAAAGCCCTGACTCACAACAATGACCGCCTTCACCCGGGAAGCTGCGCAATCCCGGATATTTGGAATGACCAATTCGCGTGGAAGAGAGATAACGGCGAGGTCAACCGGTTCGGGGATCTCTTTGATGCTTGGATAGGCCTGAAAACCCAGGATTTTTTTTGCCTGCGGGTTAATGGGAAAGATTTTTCCTTTGAAACCATAATAGAGCAGGTTCTCCATCAGGTTATAGGAGCCGGGGCCGGTCCTGCGGCTTATTCCGATAATGGCAACGCTTCGGGGTTCCATGAAGTGGTTCATAAAGGGGCCTCTCGTCTGGTACAGAGTTGCCGGTACTTCCAGAGGTTTCCAACGGCTCCGGCCGCTCGTTCGGGTGAGGGATAGTTGACCAGTGCCCCCACGTCTTCCAGGTTCTTCACCTGGCTATCCCAGATTCCCGGAGGAGAAAGGATGCAGGTGATCAGGGGCTTCTTCTGTGCCCAGCCTTTCAGGAGGGTACTCATTTGTTCCACGGCATTCACGTTCGCTGAGGCAAACATCATGAAGAGAAGAATCGCATCCACGCGGTCGTCCTCCAGAACGGCTTTCACAATACCCGTTATGGCGGCGGAGTCGTACCAGGCGGGGCCCATATCGACCGGGTTCGTCCTGAGGGCAAGGGGCGGGAGGAGGTTGTTTATGGCCGCCTGGGTTCTTTCGCTGAATCTGACAATATCGAGGCCTTCAGCCTCACAGATATCGCAGCCTGCCATTCCGGGTCCTGCCTGGCCCGACAGGATCGCCACCCCCGGACCTTCGGGAAGGGGACAGCCTGCAAGGGCCTTGGCCGTATCCAAAAGCTGTTCGGATCCGCTGAGAGTGAGGATGCCTCCCTGTCTGAATCCACCCTCGTAAACCTCGTGGCGTCCCGCCATCGAGCCGGTGTGGGAAAGCGATGCCTGGTCGCCCACATGGGCACTGCCCGTCTTGTAGGCGATTATCGGTTTACGGCAGGCGTACCTTTTCGCTGCATGAATGAGCCGGTTCGGTTCATCAATGCCCTCCACATACAGGGCGATAACTCTGGTATCGGGATCATTGTCCAGGTATTCCAGCATCTCGCTGAAATCCACATTCAGACGATTTCCCAGTCCGACGATTTTGCTGAATCCCACATCCAGTCTCATACCGAGAAAAGCAAGGAGGTGGGACACGCCCCCGCTCTGGCTGACGAGTGCCACGGTCCCGTTCTTGAGAAGAGAAAATTCCGGGGTAAAGGATGCGTTCAGGTCCCTGTTGAAGTTGATCATGCCGAAGGTATTGGGCCCTATGACGGGTATCCCGGCACTGTCGGCTATGGCGGCGATTTCAGCGTGGAGAGCCGTTCCGGCCGGATCTTCGATCTCCTTGAAACCCGCCGTGATAAGGACGATGCCCTTCACGCCCTTTGCGGCACATTCCCGGAATACCCCGGGTACGAGCTTCGCCGGCACTACTACAATGCCCAGGTCGATCGGGCCGGCGAACGCGTCAAGGCCGGCGTAGCACGTGAACCCCATGATTTCCCGGGCGCGGGGATTTATGGGCACGATCTTTCCCCGGTATCCTCCTTTTGAGAGGCTCTTCATCACGTGGAACCCCAGCTTCCCGGGATTATCCGATGCCCCGATGACAGCGACGGATTCGGGATTGAACAGGGCATGCATATTGGCAATTTTCAGATTCATAATCTATCCTTCGGTTGGCATGTGACTTGATAATACATTCGAAGGCGGCTTTTTGTATTTTTTCACTGCCCGCCTGCCCCGTCCCCGGAACTTCACTTAAGGCGCAGAGGCCGCAGAGCCGAGTGCTGTTTCTTTCCCCTTTCCGTCCTCTCGGAGGAAAGGGGAAAAATCAATTTTCTTGCGAGCGATACGGCTTTGCGGTGACAAGAAATGGTTCAGTAAAATTGAGACGTAAAGAGTCTGGGCATTAATTGCATCGGCCGGAGCAATTTGTCAATAAGATTTGATTGGGTGGGGAGTTTGTGGATGGAATCTCCCTGTCTTCTGTGGTACTTTGTTACCATGCAAGCGCGGCTGAGCCAGAAGCAACGATTCCTGGAAACCCTCCTGGGAGACGGAGGGGACCGGTTCCCTTTTTTCGACCTGGAACCAGATGAAGAAACGCTTGAGCAATGGCACAGGCAGGGGCTCCCCATAGACAAATCTGTGGGGGAGTTTTTTGACCTGGAGGAACACTATTCCATCGGCCTGACAATCCGAAGCTATCCGTATTACTATATGGCGCCTGATCTGCTTCTTGATCCGTCTTCCTTCAGCAGGCATTATGATCCCAACGAGCCCTCCCGGTATGGGAGAAACTTTATTGCGCGCGGGAAGAGGCTCAACAAGAAAGGTCGTGTCGTGTACGTGGACGCGTCCGGGGGCGGTCTCCTCCAGATGCTCGGTGTGGGAGACTGGGAATCTCTGAAGTCTGCCTGTTATGCCCTTTTGAAAGAACCGCGACGGGTTGAGGACCTGCTGGAGAGGACGACCGATTTTTACTGCGTCTGTCTGAAACGCGTGCTGTCAAAGGTGCCGGTCGATTATGCTTCTCTTTATGAACCCATTGCCTCCAACAGCGGGCCGGTCATATCTCCTGCCATGTTCGAGCGATTCGCAATGCCCGGATACAGGAAGGTCCTGCATCTCCTGGAGGAGCATCAGGTCCCGCTTCGCATTTTCTGCACGACGGGAGGAAGCCTTACCCCACTTCTGCCTCCTTTGATCGAGGCCGGCATCAACGGACTCTGGATCAGCAATATCATGAGCGCAGGAATGGAATATCAGACACTCCGCTGCACGTTCGGACCGGACCTGGCGTTGATCGGCGGCATTGATTCAGAAATATTGCATCTCGACGAGGGCGCCATGCGCCGGAAAGTGGAGAAAATCGTATTGCCTCTCCTGGAAGTGGGCCATTACCTCCCCTGCCTGGACGACCGGCCCCGGGCCAACACCCGCTTTTCCCAATACCGCCTGTTCCGCCGCATCCTTGAGGAGATCGCCGCAAAAGGGCTGTAAATATGATTTCGAAGGCAAGGATAATGAAGCAGGTCTCAACAGTCCGCGCACGGGATTGTTATGACACCTGCAAGATGTAAGAAAGAATGGAGCTGCATTAAGTTTCTTGGTTTCTTATGAATGTCCCACCACCTCACGACTCAAGCCCATAGTTGGATTTTTACATTGACAAGCATTACCTGTCGTATTAGTATTACGGTAATACTGTTCCTTTAAAAGGAGAAAATTATGCAAACAGCAATAAGCAAACTTACAAAGAAATATCAGGCTACTGTGCCCGAAGCGGTAAGAAAAAAATTAGATCTGAATGCTGGTGATATTATTGCTTTTGAAATAGATAACGACATTATTAAACTCAGGAAAGCAAGCTCAATAGACATTGAATTCAGCAATGCGCTTATTCCCACTCTCAATGAATGGAATTCAAAAAACGATGAGGAAGCATACAATGACTTATGAGCCGTTTGATATTGTGGTTGTGCCATTTCCATTTACTGATTCTGCTCAAACAAAAAGAAGACCGGCCCTTGTGCTGTCGCAACATTCCAATTTCGGAAATAAAATTGGCCACTCTGTTTTAGCAATGATCACAAGCAAGAAAAACGCTCCCTGGCCATTGGACTGTGAAATTATGAGTAAAAAAGAATCGGGATTAACAGCGCCCTCAGTTGTGAGGATGAAATTATTCACCCTCGACAATAGGTTCATAATAACAAAAATCGGTCATTTGTCGGATAGTGATCAAGAAAAGGTCAAACAAAGCCTTTCACAAATCTTCGACTATCTGTAATTTCTAAATCCAATCGCGGTGCTGGCTTCGCCAAACACCTTGAGCGTTTCAAATGCCCGGTATGATCATGGAAGGAGATGCAGACTTGATGGAATCGTCATCTGACAATCGTTTGCCTGCAAAATGCCGGGAGTGCATAAAGTCATCCAAACCATTCATCCATGGCAGGTGCAGTTTCTGTCAGGATTTGAGTTTTCAAGAAGAAGTGCTTTGTCATCTAAACCGGTCAACACAAAATCCTACTCTTTTTGAATGCCATGCTTTTCAGCCGTTGCTGAAACTGGTCGCATCATCCGGGCAGGAAATCCGGCCGGAGCCCAAAGCCCGGCCTGCGGAGATTACCCTGGAAAAACTGCTTGATTCCGATAAGGTAAAGTATCAACGGGCGTTGGCTCTGCAAAAACTGGCCCGTAATCCCGACGATGTGATGATCCGGATCAAGTACCATTTTGCATGGAACGTGGTCGGCAGAAGGCCGGTCTTTGCGGAGCCGGCAACTACTATTGACCTCATCAGTGATACAATCACGACCTGCAGCGATGCAGTGGGTGGTTTTGCCTGCCTTCTGTGGCTGGCCCCGGACCATATACATGTATACGTGGAGTCGGATGGGGAAGTATCTCCGGAGAATATGGCTCAAAAACTCAAACGGATATTGGAAATACCGGTTCTTGGGCGGTTCCCTGACATTATCGCGTCTCCAGAGACGGAAAAAAGGCTGTGGGACGAAGCCTACTTTGTAGAAACCATAGGCTGAAACACAACAACCGCATACGCTCTAACAAGCAGGGTCGGCGGCCGTATAAAATAGATGTAAAGGGGGGGGTGACCCCTTTTTCCTCCTAGTTGGACGGCATGCTTTCAAAAAAATAGACGTCCCCATTATCGTTGGCTATTTCTCTACACTCCGCAGCGTTGTACGGATGATTGTCGAAGAGGCCGAAATCAAATACATTAGGAGACTGGATATGAAAAATTTGATACAGCTAGAATAGGAGGCTTGCTTCTTTTTTGGCCTCAAACACTTCGATAAATTCTGACAATAACTTTCCATTATCACCAAAAAATTTATCGATGCACCAACCTACTCCTAATGCGATAGCAATGCGAAAAGAAGGCTGGGCCTTTCTTTCCCATGTACCTTCGTTCTCCAAGGCGACTGGAAGCCAGATTCCGGCCAGATTGGTTAATCGACTCGTACTTGAGCCATTTTAGACTGTCTGTCAGTGAACTTTTTTCATTATTGGAAAGCAGCCTGGATTCCTCAGTTGCAGCGATCATGGCTTCAATGTGAGCGACAGCATTTCTCGACCGATGAGTTGGTGCCAGAAGCGCTTCAATCGCCATAACCAATACTAAAAATCGCGAATCGGCAGAGCGCTGGAAAAAAGACGCATTAAAGAGGTCAAGAGCGAGCATCTTTTTTGGATTGGGGTGCTTTGCTTTTCCAATTGCTTTGACAAAAACCTGCTCGAAATGGGATTGACTCACCCCGCGCAAGCCTTTGACGTTAAACGTTACAAAACGAGGCGACGGTTCTGACTCGTAGAGCATTAAGCCATATTCGTCATTAAGAACTCGGAAGCCACTACGTTGTTCCAGCATAGATAGGCCATGATTTGTGAACGCTGATTTCGGAGCACGACTGCCGAAATCTGCACCGACACGCAACTTTGCAAGCGTTAGCATAAGAAGAGCCGGAACATATTTGCTTGCTGCTGCCGCCGCTGCTTCTCGGGAAGGCCTCCATCGCTCTTAAAGACGAGTATCTTAGAATTCTTGATCGTATCATCGCGCCGATGAGAGCAGAGGACAAGAGTTGGAAGTTCCCCACCGAGAGTCCACTCCCACCTGGAGGTTTCAATATTAAGAGTGTCTACTGGTGAGCGGTGAAATCTTACTCTGAAACTAAACTTGGGCATCACCTGTTTCCTGACGGCTAATCGCCACGGCTTGCAATACGCGGCGATTGTTGAAGACTCACCGGTTCTGCAAAGGGTGTTCGCGCCTTACAGAATCCACCTGCACACGATTCTCAGACACTTACTTGGCGGTATGATCAATGAAAAGTGCCTCCAGCCCGGGAGTCGCCGTACGTTTTCCCGGTTGATAGACGTACCCCGACAGCCGTGCGTAGTTGTCCAGGTCCGAGTGCCAGAGGTAGGTGATCTCGAACTTCTTCTCGTTCCGTGTGAATCTGACCCTGAGCACATTCACCTTGTCAGGGCCGACGGCGTGTTCTATGGTTCCGATTCCGGTGATTCTTTGACCGTGAATGATGCGTGTCACCTCCAAGTGGTCTCCCTGTTTCTTCAAAATGACCCTCCCCCTATATGTTTTGGCACTGTCAATCTCCTGGCCGATAACAAGGTAGCTGCCGGACAAAAAACCATACAGGAACTCATGGTTCTTGACGTCATCGGCGAGGGCCCTCTGAGCGAAACAAACCAGGACTATGAAAAACAGCTTTTTGATCATCACTTGTGCTGTCAGAAATTAATTGAAGGTTCAATAGTCGTTGAAAATCTGAATCAAGTGGTGAAAACAGCGCCGGCAATGCAAGCAGACTTTGATACCGTATTACTCGAAGAAACAATTTCGAAAGACTCAAAGGTACTTAGATGGAGTGGTAGCCATATGAGTTCGTTTCCATCCATTGATCTTGGATTGGAAACCCGCCAGTGCCAAAATTGTATTTGTGGATGGGCACGAGCTGGATTAAGTGCGAAATGAAGATCTGAACAGCAAGCTGAATGAATCTTTTATCACTTGAGTGATAATTTGCAAGGAAAAATGGGTCCGTCCGGATAAACCGTACATTTTGGTTTTTTCCTCACGCGCTTCGGAGCGAAACGGAGCTTCCGCAAATCGGGAAAAAGACCATGCTCGTCCTCGGTCAACGTCTGGTCCCGGATCTTCGCGTTGTGTGGGGGTTGGGCCGAGCTACCATATTGATTAGTGGAAAATAACATCCCAAAAACAGGCAGTTTCAGGGCCTATATCGTATTTTTCGGCGCCAAAATGAGCCCCATAGGGTAACGGCATGGTCTCGAAGCTGAAACGATTCTCCTGCTGCAATATTCTTGCGCCCTACGACCAATGCCGCCATTAACAACCCCATCTACACCCACATTCGAGGGTCATCGGCATCCACTTTCATTTGAATGGAAACTTGATCTTTGTGGTCATTTTCGTCATAGTAACCAATTTCTGAGGCTCGGTTTTGATTATATCTGAGGAGGGCGTCAATTTGGGATTCATGTCAGAGCTAGGCCAGCTGCTCTTTCTCACTTCCATTTTTTTTATAAACTTCATGGCACGGATAACCTTTTCCCCCCTCATGCCCCAGATCGAGGCGGACCTGGGTCTGGACCACGTGGCGGCAGGCTCTTTTTTCCTTAATATTTCGGTGGGATATTTTGCAGGACTGCTGGGTTCGGGCTTCCTCTCGTCCAGAATAACCCATCGCGGTACTATCATCATTTCCGCTGTCGCTGTGGGTATCGCCGTTGTCTGCATCCCCCTGGGCAGGGATCTCCGGACTATTCGACTTGCCCTTCTTGCCCTCGGAATCGGCGCAGGCATCTACCTGCCCTCGGGAATAGCTACCCTGACCTCCCTGGTGGAACAGTCGCACTGGGGCAAGGCGATTGCTGTTCACGAATTGGCCCCAAACGTGGGTTTTGTGGCGGCTCCGTTATTGGCAGAGGCCCTGATGGGCTGGGTTACCTGGAAGGGCATTATGATTTTGCTGGGTGTGTCATCTATTTTATTGGGGGCTGCATTTGCTTGCTTCGGGAAAGGTGGCAGATTCTACGGGGAGGCACCGGGCATTGCTTCGGCAAAAGTCCTTTTCGAACAGCCGGCATTTTGGATTATGGTGATTTTATTCAGCCTGGGGATCAGTTCCACGCTGGGAATCTACACGATGCTGCCTCTTTTTCTCATAACCGAAAGGGGTATGGAGCGGGGTTGGGCGAACAGCCTGGTTGGTTTTTCGAGGGTTTCGGGGATTTTTATGTCCATGGTTGCCGGCGTTTTAAATGATCGACTGGGTGCCAAGAGAACGATTTTAGCGGTATTTGTTGTGACAGGAATCCTCAGCATTCTTCTGGGAGTGCTGGGCGTACCGTGGACCGCCTTCCTGGTATTTGTCCAGCCGATGGTGGCCGTGTGTTTTTTCCCTCCCGGCTTTGCAGCCATCTCGTCACTTGTCGGCCCCAGTGCCAGGAATATTGCCATCTCTTTCGCTACTCCTTTGGCCTTCGTAGGTGGCGGAGGGCTTATTCCCTTGATGATCGGCATGTCCGGAGATATGGGTTCCTTCGGGACCGGGATCGCCATTACGGGAGGTCTTGTTTTTTCAGGTGCCTTTTTGACATTCCTGCTGAAGCAAGGGCCCGTCCCCTCTGACATCTGAACGTTGGTGTTTGGTCAATCCAGTCTGGAACAGTGACATTCCCGGCATGAAGCAGCGGTTGTGCGAAGCCGACCACCTGTTGTGGAGGACCCGGACAGGGCCTCCCGATGCATCCCACTCCGGGGGAGTAGACTGATCGACATCATTGCCGTCAATAGCGATACCAGTACGGGGGATACGGATACAGGAAAGGATAGGAAAAGGGGCCCCACCACGGACCCCAGGGGCCATACGGACCCCACGGGTATTGCTCATGCAGGTATGGTTCTTTTTCCCAGAGGTGTATTTCCTTGATTTTCAGGTAGGGATACCGGTAATCCATGTTTCCAAGCTTTCGGGTCTCCTCACCTTCCACCGTACCCGCAACCGTTACCTTCCGGCCCTTACGCCAGATCTCGGTGTCCAGAAATCCCTCGTAGTACGCGAGAAAACGGCCTTTGGATCTGTCCAGTTCTACAGGCTTGTCGCTCCTGTCCAATGCGGTCTGGTAGATCTCCAGGAGGGTTCCGTTTTTTTCCACGCTCGTGCCTACGATAACGCCGCCCAGGAGGACGGTGATGCCCTTGTAGCGTGAGGGATTTTTCTGCAAATCGGCAAAAGTGACTTGCCGGTCCACCTGATCGAGCACATTCTTTGAAATTACATGCGCGCAGCCTGTAAAAAGCGAGAGGCATACGAACAGCAACAAAAGCTTTTTCATCATCTTGCCTCAAAAGCCATGCGAGAACCCCAGGCCGAAATAGAACCTCGGCCGATTCAGGGGCCCTTCCATGGGCCAGAGATGAATTTCCCTGCAGCGAATAACAGGATACGTATATTTCATTTTTCCCAACGGGCGGACTTCTTCAGCCACAAAAGTCCCCGCTACGGTGATTTGGCGTCCTGCCCTGTAGATGGCCGGATCCAGAAAGCCAGCCGCCT
Source organism: uncultured Desulfobacteraceae bacterium (assembly GCA_964581175.1). GTDB lineage: Bacteria > Desulfobacterota > DSM-4660 > Desulfatiglandales > Desulfatiglandaceae > B46-G9. Next base: position 5,192 of record CAZONI010000016.1, on the reverse strand, counting down.
CCACGATGAATCTTCCCTTGGATTCATTTTTTGACAAGGGCCTGTCTCCTAACCCGAGGGGGCGCTGGAGGACCGTGATGACGGTCTTTTCTGGAAAAGTCTGCGTCTCAATGATGTCACCACCCAGGAGGAGTGTCTTCCCGGCGCAGGCCTCAGGCTTTTCCAGCAGCATTTCAAAACTGACGTCCCCGTCCACCTCTTGCAGCACTTGCCGGGACATGACATGTGCGCACCCCGTTAATGCAATAATTAGAAGAACCGGAATCGTTTTCACTATACCCATGGGAATTCTCATCCTTCGTTGTAACTAAAGCCTTCGCCTCTGGTGGAGAACCCACGTAGACTCTCCCGGTCCACGGTCCGAAAGAGTGTGCTGCTCAGGGAGCAAGCCTTTTCTGGAGTGACTGGTGAGAGGGCGCCGTCTTTTCGTGACTTATCAGTGGGGGAACCCGCAGCTCGACGAAGTCGAGAATGCGGAAGGGGTAGCTATCCCACGCTGATAAGTCGCAGAAAAGACCAGCCCGGAGCCTCGGAACGGAAGAAATGGCTTGCTCCCTGAGCTGCCTCGGGAGGCTCCCTTTCGGCTGGCATCGGCTCCGCCCTCTTTCAACTCAGCACTGAAAAATCTTTCCGGTCTCAAAGAACGCTCCGTTCTGCCGGACGCCCAGCGCAAAATCGAAAAGGTCCCGCTGAAGACAGATCAGTGGATCTTCCGGAGGCAGATAGGCTTTTTCTCCCCGCATGAACTTTTGTGCTGTCTCCTGAAAGAGGACTTTCCGCAGTGTCTCAACCGGATCATAGTCCCTGCCGGTGAGCAGATGCTCCAGGTAATCCGCGCAAGCCTCGTCTTCAGAAGCCGGGCGTTCACCCCGGTCCCCCATGGCCAGCAGGGTGACTACATCCGGGTCACGTTCCAGTATGTATCTGGAGATGGCTCCGACCATAACAAAGCTCCCCAGGATCACCTCGTCAGCCGCCTTTGAAGCGGCTGCGACGCCTGTAACGCCGGCTGTTGTGCGATGGACGACGGTCTTGCCGTTGAAGAACGCCGCTCCCTTGTGGAGGATGCCCGCTGGTGAATTTCCCAGGTCCGCCTCCTTGAGGGGCACCTCGTTGACTTCGCCCACCAGCGCCCAATCCGGATTTCCTCGTTTCAGATACCCTGCCTTCTCAGGATCTGCTTCCAGAATAACCCGTTTCGCCCCGAAATGGAAAAAAAGAGGTGCACAGGTGAATGCCCTGAAGACATCAATGACCACCGTTAATCCCTGGGCATCTTCTGCGCCTTCCCTGCAGCTTCTTCTCAGGACTTTCACTCAGGATTCTCCATTCTTTTTTCGGGCGCATGGCATCTGTTTCTCTGCGGTGATTTAATCACAGTATAGCACATTTGCAAAAAAAACTCATTCCCTTACAATATTTTTGACAATGTTGCGGGTTTGTTTTAAAAAATGGGATGATATCATTCCACACAAGAGGCGGCGAGAATACGTGAAAGGAGATATCCCCGAAGAAAGAAAGAGGTTCCTGGAAAGGGATTTCAGGCAGGGCTTTATTGCATACTGTCAGTTGGAAGGAGAAGTGATTCGAAGGGGGAATTTCCAATCAAGGGTCCGAATTGAGAGGCACCACCGGCAACAGGACGGCTTTATCCACGCCGGGGTAATGGCGACCATGGCGGATCACACTGCCGGATATGCAGCATTTACCACGGTGGATGAGGTCTATCAGATCCTGACCGTTGAGTTCAAGATCAATTTCCTCAAACCCGCCTCCGGCGATTTCCTGATATGCCGGGCAAGAGTCATCAGAGAAGGAAGCCAGATCATCATAGCGGAATCAGAGGTATTTGATAGGAGGAACGGGAAAGAGGGCCTTGTGGCGAAAGCCATCGTTACACTGATGGCCGTCCCGCGGGAAAAGATCAGCCTGAAACAGTGATATCATCTCTCCCTGCGTTCGTTTCCAGCCTTCTGCGGAGCGGAAACCTGTCCCCGTTTTTCCCTTGTGTTCGAAAAGGGAACTGCCCTCGGCTCATGGTCGAGGCGGAAGTGATACGTCGATTCGTGAAAGTATACACATTGCCTGAGTTATAAGGCTGTTCTCATGATAGCAATCATTGGAGGGGGGGTCATCGGGTGTGCCGTTGCCTGGGAGCTTTCAAAAGAGCACGGGGATGTTTTCCTCTTTGAAAGGAATCCCGGCATCACCACCGGAGAAAACCAGTCAACGCGCAATTCCGGGGTCATTCACTCGGGCATTTATTACGACCAGGAGACACGTCCTTTGAAGGCCGGTCTCTGCGTCGAAGGCAACCGGCTGCTCTATGATTTCTGCAAAGAGCACAGGGTACCCGCCGTGAAGACAGGAAAAATGGTGGCTGCCGCCAATCAGGAGGAAGACGAGGTCCTGGATTTCTACCAGGAACAGGGCAGAAAGAATCTCGTCCACGGCCTCGAAAAAATCTCGGGTACGAAGGTACAGAAACTGGAACCCAATGTAAGGGCTCACTCGGCATTGCTGGTGCCTTCCGCGGGCATTGTCGATCCGCCGACCCTGGTCTACCGCCTCCATACCCTGGCGTCGCGAAACGGCGCGCAGTTTGTGACCGGAACAGAGATTACGGGCCTTGCGGAGGATGGCCGCTTCATTCGCCTGGAGATCCGGTATCCTGACGGGAAAAGGGATAGCATCGCCGCGGAAATCGTCATTAACGCCGCGGGGATTGACGCGGATTCGGTGGCAAGGTTTTTCAATGAAGACTCACCGTATGAATTGGACCCGATTCGAGGAGAGACGTACAAATTCTACGGCCACAGGCGGCCCACGCTACGGCTTCGGAGAATGAATATCTACCCCACCCCGACGGTCGTCGATACCCCTTCCGGTCGCCATTTTACGGTGGGTATTCATTTAACACCGACTTTTGAGAGTTTCGAGTATCCTGCCTCCATCGGGTCAACCGTCACCGTTGGCCCCAAACTGGTTCCGGCGGAAAATCGTCAGAACGCGGCCGGCCCTACTGTTGCGGCGGAGGTTTTTGCCCGGGCCGTCCGTCCCTTTTTGCCCGACATCAAAAAGGAAGACCTCGCGTGGCACCAGTCCGGACTCCAGGCGAGACTCAAGAAACACCCGGATTTCGTCTTTGTCCACGAGGAAGCAGCACCGAATCTCATTCACCTTTTGGGCATCGACAGCCCGGGACTGACCGCCTCCCTGGCCGTTGCCAAAAGGGCCAAATCAATGGTAGAAGAAGTGATCTGAACTCATCCAAAAACAAGAGGAGAATGCCATGCCGCATGTGATTGTGAAAATCCATCCAGGAAGGTCGGAAGAACAGAAGACGCGTCTTGCAAAGGAAATCGTAAAGGACGTGGTCGAAATTGCCCGATGTGAAGAGAGAGTGGTTTCCGTAGCCATTGAAGAAGTGGACCCGGCGGATTGGGCTGAAGAGGTCTATCGCCCGGATATTCTGGAAAAGGAACACACCCTTTACAAGGCACCGGGCTATAATCCTTTTGAGTAAACGACCGTGAATCGCACAGAACAGCCCGGAGAGGAGGACTTTGATGTTGATTTCACTACTGCAAAGAAGAAGGAGTATCCGAAGGTTTCAGGAGAGGAAAATAGAGCCTGAAAAAATCGATCAGCTGATGGAGGCCGCGTTACGCGCACCCACATCCATGGGACACAACCCCTGGGAGTTTGTCGTGGCAACCGATGAGGTCGTTCTTGAAAGACTTTCCCGGGCCAGAGAACATGGTTCGGCATTCATCAAAAACGCGCCACTGGGAATCGTTGTCTGCGCAGATCCGGACAAGTCCACTGTGTGGATCGAAGACGCCGCTATTGCTTCCATTATCCTGCATCTCACCGCAGCATCTCTGGGTCTGGGGAGTTGCTGGATCCAGATCCGTGAGAGGATGCATGACGGCACCAAAACGGCCGGAGCCTATCTGGCCGAAGTCTTGAACTTGCCTGAAAACTTGAAGGTTCTTTCCATGGTCGCCGTCGGGTATCCGGCAGAGGAAATGCCGGGCCATGGAAAGGAAACACTTCCCTACGAAAAGGTCCACCGGAACAGGTACGGTCAAAAGTAGAGAGGAGGCTCGCCATGTCGAACCTAATTCTGGATGAACGAGATCAGAAATTCGTCCTTTTCGAAATGCTTGAGGTGGGCAAGCTGTGTGAGAGCCCGAGATACCGGGAGTTTTCCAGGGATCTCTTTGACATGGTTCTTGCTGAGGCACAGAAGCTTGCGGTCAACGAGATATTTCCGACACTCGTTGAGGGAGACCGGGAAGGCTGCAGACATGAAGAGGGACAGGTGTTTGTCCCAAAGGCCTTTCATCGCTGCTATCAGCTTTACTGCGAAGGCGGGTGGGGCGCCATGTGCAACTCCCCGGAGATCGGAGGGCAAGGTCTCCCGTATGTCATGTCCACTGCTGCAAAAGACTGGTTCGTCCATAACTTCGCCTTCCTGGCGTATCCCGGCCTGACTGAAGGTGCCGCGCACCTCATTGAGACTTGCGGGACCGAGGAGCAGAAGAAAAAGTACCTTCAGAAGATGGTCACGGGCGAATGGGCAGGCACCATGTGCCTCACCGAACCCAGCGCGGGATCCGACGTGGGCAACTTGAGTACCAGGGCAGTACGCCGGCCTGACGGAACTTACAGGATCCAGGGCACAAAGATCTTCATTACCGGCGGAGATCATGATTTGACCGAGAATATCATTCACCCGGTCCTGGCCCGGATAGAAGGAGACCCTCCCGGCACAAAGGGAATCTCCCTGTTCCTCGTTCCCAAATATCTGGTCGGGGATGACGGGAGCCTGGGCGAGCGGAATGACCTTGAGGTGGCCACCATCGAAAAAAAGATGGGAATCCACGGCAGCGCCACCTGCCTGATGAACTTCGGGGACAATGGGGATTGCTACGCCGAACTCCTGGGCGGGGAGCGCGAGGGCATGAAGATCATGTTTCAGATGATGAACGAAGCGCGCATCGGCGTTGGGCTCCAGGGGGAATCGAGCGCATCCATGGCCTACCTCCATGCGCTTCAGCATGCCAAGCAGAGGCTGCAGGGCTCTTCGATCACCCAGTTCAAGGACCCACAGGCGCCGCGGGTTCCCATCATACAGCACCCGGATGTCCGGCGAATGCTCCTGTGGATGAAATCCAATGTGGAGA
>CAZONI010000015.1:0-59366 GCA_964581175.1 uncultured Desulfobacteraceae bacterium | reverse complement strand
CTGGCAATGACCGAGACAGCCAAACTGTCCCATTACGTGCTGCCGGCACGGTCCGCGTATGAATCCTGGGACGCGTCGTTCTTCGCGTGGACCTACCCGGAAGTGTTCTTCCAGATGCGCCGCCCCGTTCTCGAACCGGAAGGGGAACGCCTTGAGGTCAGCCAGATCATGGTCCGCCTGGCCGACCGACTGGGATTGATCCCCGAGCTACCCGGCCGGCTTCACGAAGCCTCGAAAAAGGACCGCCTGTCCTTCGGTGCGGCGCTGATGAAGTATGTCCAGTCGCGGCCCGAAACCATGAAGGTCATGCCTTTTGTCCTTGCGAAAACCCTCGGGGAAGAGCTGGGATCGGCTAACCTGGCAGCCCTGTGGGGGCTGCTGCAGACCCTGCGGCAGTCCGGGAAAGAAAATGCCGCCCGCGCCGGGTTCAGTCCCGGGCCCACCCTGGGGGAAGACATCTTTCGCGCGGTCCTCGATCATCCCGAGGGTCTCTGGATCGGCCGGAGCGACACTGAAAACAACCTGAAGCTCCTGCGCACCGAAGACGGGCGCCTGGACATCCGGTTTCCTGAAATGACCGAATGGATCAGGAGCATCGATGCCGAGTCCGAGGCAGAGGCCCTGGATGCAAAGGATCAATGGCCCTTCATCCTCCTGGCAGGCCGACACATGGATATGAACGCCAACACCCTCATGCGCGATCCCGCCTGGAACAAGGACCGCCGGGCGTGCACCCTGGCCATGAATCCTGCTGATGCCGAAGCGCTCGGTATCCAGGACGGTCAGACGGTAAGAATCGTCACCGAAGCCGGTGAAGCCGTCGTCGAACTGGAAGTGACAGCCGCCACCCGGCCGGGACTGGTGATTATCCCCCATGGGTTCGGTCTGGAGTACCAGGGGCATCAGTACGGCATCAATGTCAACAGCCTCACCAGCAACACTCACAGAGACCCTCTGGCTGGAACGCCCTATCATCGGTACGTTCCCTGCCGGGTCGAGGCCGTGTGATGCAGAGGGTATGTTCTGTTGCAGTGGAGGAATTTGTGCGGCGGGTGGAAGAATTCCACGGCGCTGCGGCGCCGGGCGTGGTGTTGGGCGGGTACATGGTGGACCTCGCTTACCGGCATCTGTCGTCCACAGGCCGCTTGTTTGATGCGCTTTCCGAAACCCGCAGCTGCCTCCCGGATGCCATACAGCTCCTGACGCCGTGTACTATTGGGAACGGCTGGCTGAGGGTCCTGGACCTGGGAAGATTCGCCCTCAGCCTGTTCGACAAATACAGCGGCGACGGAATCCGGGTATTTGTGGATCCCTCAAAACTCGAGTCATACCTGGAAATCAAGGCTTGGTTTTTTAAACTGAAGCAGAAACAGGAGCAGGACCTGGATGTGCTGCTGGAGGAAATACAGGCTGCGGCATATGAGGTGTGCGGTGTCATGCCGGTGACACTGAAGCCGGAGTTCTTCGCACCCCGCCATCGCGGGGGCTTCCGCATATGCCCCGTCTGCGGCGAGAGCTTTCCGGCAGCTGACGGCGCCCGCTGCCGGGCCTGCAGCGGTGAAACTCCCTATCTGTAAAGACAGGTCAGAGGTAAGGGGTTAGGGGTCGGGGGTCAAAGGAATCACAATGCCGGGTGGTGGGCAATTTCAGTTACGAACCCATCAGCGTCCGGAACGCTCGATACGACCCGGACCGGGGCAGGTTTGAAGGCGCTGACGTCAACGCACGCTGTTTCGCAGCCGCAAACAACCAGGACCAGGTCAAGGTTCTCCTCGGTGAAGGAAACGAATTCCGCCTCCTCCTCCAGGGCCCGCTCCAGGCGCTTCACGACGGCAACCCGATCGTACGTTGGATTGCAGCCCCCGCAATACTTCACCCCGATGCGGAGCCCCCTATTCCGGCTCATCGACGATGCCGCAGAGGCGCTTGGCGGCCTTCTGCTTCTCTTCCATATTCACCCGCCGGGAGATCATGATCCTTTGCGCCTGGGGCGACCCGGCCCCATGGATGGACTCGGTGAGGTAGCCCACAGCAGCCGTTCCAAGGGTCATATTCTCAATACATGTAGACTTCAAGATTTAATTTCCTGAGACTGTCTTCGTATTGTTTCGCCGTCATCATGGACATGATGTTCCCTCCTTATCCATCCTCTGAAGGATTGAATGACGATTCGGCTGAGAGCATTGTTTTCCCTACTCGCCCTTGAATACCGGTTTTCGCTTTTCGAGGAATGCCGTAAACCCTTCAACGCGGTCCTTGGTCTCACGCACGGCAGCCGCCCCGTCAGCTTCCACCTTCAGCCCTGCATCGATCCCTTCGTAGGCACCTGCGGCCATTGACTTCAAGACCCAGTGAACCGCGATCGGCGGCCTTTCCGCCAGTTTTTCGGCAAATGCAAGGGCATCTTCCATGAGCGTTTCCGGTTTGGACAGTTGATTCACCAGCCCTATCTTCAGGGCCTCCCGGGCGTCGATCTTCTTGCTGAAAAGGATCATGTCGAGGGCCTTTGCCCGGCCGACGAGACCGGGGAGACGTTGAGTGCCTCCCCAGCCGGGAGTAATGCCCAGGTCGAGTTCGGTCAGACCGACCTTTGCTCCGGGGTCATCCACCATGATTCTGAAATGACAGGCCATGGCGAGTTCCAGCCCGCCTCCCAATGCGAATCCGTTGATGGCTGCGATAACCGGCTTTGGAAAGCGATCGACTTTTCTCCACAGCGCCCTCCCTTTGGGACTGATCAGCGGGGCATTTGCCGCATCCCTGACATCGAACCCTGCCGAGAAGCACTTTTCGCCGGCACCGGTAAGGATGACTACCCTCGTATCTTTATCGTTTTCCAACCCGCCTATGGCTTCTTCAAACTCCTCCATGGTGACAAGGTCCCAGGCATTTGCCGGCGGATGGTTGATAGTGACAATGCTGATGTGCCCTTTTTTCTCAACAATAAGATTTTCATACTCCATCGGGTAGCTCCCATGATTCGAGCAGAGGGTTGCAGCAAAGTCTCGGTCCTTTGACTCCCTGCAGGGTCATCAAAGTTGTCCTATAGCTCTTTTCAATCTCGCCTTGGCGAGGTTATGGTTGTAGAGGGCGTCATAGTAGTTCGATCTTGCCTGGGTAAGGAGCGTCTGGGCATCCAGGACCTCGGTCGATGTGGTGGCCTGCACCTTGTACCGCTCCTCACTCACCCGCAGATTCTCTTCGGCCTGTTCAACGGCCTTTCTGGTCGTCGGAATATCCTTCCGGGCAAGCTCCAGATCCAATGAGGCATTTTTCACGTCGAGGCGTATATTGTCTTCGAGGGAATTCTTCTGAGCGAAGAGCTGCTTCTTCAGGCTCTGCTTCTCCTTGACGGCATAATGGGTCTTCCCCCATTCAAAAAGGGTCCACTTCAGTCCCACCATTGCTTCCCACTGATTGGCATACACGAATTCATTCCCTGAAACGTCCGGGGTGTCTCCTTGTTTGACGTAATTGTAGGTAAAGGCAACCTCCGGGTACTTCTTGCTTTTGGCCAGCCTGATCTGCTGATCCGCCTGGAGAATCGCAAGGTCGATCACCCTTATTTCCGGCCGGTCTTTCAAGGCCTGCCGAAGCGACTCTTGGAGATCGTATCCCACCGGTTTGTAGACGAGAATATCCTCCACCTGGGTTGCGGCGTCTATGGGTCTTGAAAGAACCGTGTTAAAGGAAGCCCGGGACAGGCGCGCATTGTTTTGGGCCCTGATAAGATCATGCCGCGCGTTGGCCAACTCCACCTCGGCCTTCAGGAGTTCGTTGACAGGTATCATTCCCACGTCGTAAAAACCCTGAGCCACCTTCACATGCGATTCCAGGGATTCAACGGCCCTCTCTGCCACATCAACAGCCTTGTCGGCCTTCAAGATGCCGAAGTAGGTCTGCTTCACCTGAAGAGCAAGATCCAGTTTCTCCAGTTCAAGTTGCAGTCGGGATTGATCGATCCCGAGCTTTGCCAGGTCATAGGAGCTTATCAAGGCAAAGCCTGTGAAAAGAGGCTGCGTTATCGTAGCCTTCCACACATAGTTGTCCTGGGTCCCGACCGGCACTCTCCCGGCTATAAGAGGCGCCAGAGCAGGGACAGCGATGGTCGGGGGTTTGCTTACGTGATCAAAACTGTATGAAGTGCTTAATTTGGGAAGAAGGTCCGCCTTTGCCTGGTTTTTCACCTGTTCCGACTTGGTAATCTCTTCAGACTTTGCTTTGAGAGCCCAGTTGTTCGAGAAGGCCTCTTTTATGCTTTCATCCAAAGTGTACACTCCCTTTTTGCTTTCTGCGAAACCGGGGACGGATACACATAGAAAACAAAAGAAAGACACCATCGCTATTCCTATGAACTTTCCTCTGAGGTTCATTGCCGCTCCTCCTGCCGGGTAAATTTCTTCCTGGCAGCCAGTCTCAAAGTATTCACAGTCACTCGAAAAATGTCACGTCCCTGTGCCGGAAAAAGATGCAGCGTTCCGGCTATTCTTTCAGGTCCTTGCCCACTTGGAAGGACTGGGCTATAACATCGCCCAGGCGCCGGTATTCCCCTGTTCCGGCCGTATATATCAGAGGATCTATTTTTTTCGCGTCCGGTTTTCCATCTGTCATGCAGTCATCCGACACGTAGGTTTCCATAATCTGTCCCACCAGCAGGATGTGGCTTCCAAGATCCAGGGTGTGGATAGTCTTGCACTCGACATTGACAGGGCATTCCCGGATGAGAGGAGCGGTTTTAAGCATACCGTAGAAGACGTCAAAAATCTCTGATTTATCCCTCTTTTTCCCGGAGTAGATACCGCAGTAGTCTACCTCTTTCACCAGGCGTACAGGGGCGACATTGACGGAAAAGACCCCATGCTGTTCGATTCCTTTTAACGTGTGCCGTTCTCCCCGAATCGAAACACTGAGTGCGGGCGGTTTGGACGCGGCAATGCCGCACCAGGCCACGGTCATGAAGTTGGGTTTCTCATCCACCGTTGCTCCTACCAGCACGGCCGGCGTGGGATAGAGGAGTTCCCTCGGACCGAGTTTAACTTTTTCCATAGCTTATCTCCTTTCTCAAAATAAGATTTCTATTGCAAGATAAACAGGAATCAATCAAATGTCAAAGCTCCGATGAAACCCTGATCCACCATCAAGATATCATCTGCTGCGTTGCTTTCGGTCGCTCCTCCCTGCGACGTATTGTTTATACGCCTCGGTCGTCGCTCCTCGGCGCCTTGCATCTGACACCTTGCTGGTGACCAGGAATTTCGCCAAATCCCCCACAGTGAATAGTTAGGTGGTGGATTTGGGTGAATCAGGAGAGGCCTTTTCCGAGTCATCTGCTTTTTCTATGGCGGGGAAGTAAATTTCGAAGGTAGTTCCCTGCCCCGGCCCGCTGTAAGGTATGATATAGCCTCTGTGGCTTTTCACGATGCCGTACACGATCGCGAGCCCCAGACCGCTCCCCTTTCCCACTTCCTTGGTGGTGAAAAAGGGCTCAAAAATATGCTCCACGATCTCCTTGTCCATACCCGCTCCCGTATCTGAAACATTCAGGAGGACGTACCTCCCAGGCTTTGCGCCGGGATGGACGCTGCAAAACTGCCCGTCCAGGACGATGTTTCTGGTTTCGAACAACAGTCTTCCACCGTCCGGCATCGCATCCATCGCGTTCACCCCCAGGTTCATCAAAATCTGCTCTACCTGCGCGGGATCGGCACTGACGGTCCACGGTCGGTCTTGAAGGTGCAATTCAATATGGACCATTTTGGGCAGGGTCCTTTCAAGGAGCTCCTGAACCTGTTTCACTTCATTGTTCAGGTCGATGGGTCGCAGCTTGCTTTCCACTTTCCGGCTGAACGTGAGGAGCTGCCGGGTCAGTTCGCTTGCCCTGCGGGCGGCTTTTTCTATCTGTTTGAACTTCCAAAACTCGGGATCATCTCTTTCCCTGCCCAGAAGCAGCATCTGGGTGTAACCGAGGACAGCCTGCAGGAGATTGTTGAAGTCATGTGCGACTCCGCCGGCGAGGATCCCGACCGCCTCCATTTTCTGGGCCTGGCGGAGTTGGGCTTCCAGCTCTTTTCTCTCCGCTTCCGCCCTCTTCCTCTCAGATATATCTTCTGCCATGGCAACTATCAACGAAGGCCGGGATTCAGGATCAAGGGGAGTGTACCAGACCAGGCAATCGATGAGTGATCCATCCTTTCGAACCCACTTGGTTTCCACGCGTGCTGCAGTTTTGTCGGGTCGCGTAAAGCCCATAGCCTTTCCCACTCGCCGGAATTCTTCATCATCAGGGTAGAGCATCCGTGCATTTTTCCCATGGATCTCTTCCGATGCGTACCCCAGGATCCGGGCCATGGCATTATTGTGCCATTGCATGATGCGATCCTGCACAAGCCCCACGCCGACCGGGAGTGTCTGAAAAATCCTGTCCAGGATGGATTCGCTCTTCCTGAGAGCCTCTTCCAGGCGTTTCCGTTCGGTGATGTCCCTGGCAACGGAAACCAGCCCTACAATCACGCCGTTTTTCCTCAGAGGAGAGCCGCTTACTTCACCAAACCTCCTTTCGCCGTTTTTGGTGACAAACCCGTACTCAGCTGATTGCACGGTTTCCCCTTTCATCACACGCATGATGTCTGACGCAGCCGCTTCAAGATACTCGGGTGCCAGGAGGTTAAGTTCATGGTAAGTCTTGCCGATCAGTTCATCAGCAGTATATCCCAACAGTTTTTCCACGGAGGGAGATGCGTCCAGGACCCTCAATTCAAGATCCAGCGAATAGATCACGTCGGATATGTTTTCGAAATGGGTGCGGTATTGCTCCTCACTTTTGCGCAGGGCATCATCTGCCGCCTTATGCGCCGTAATATCCAAGGCGAACCCGCCGATCGATCGCAATCCATTGCCCCGGCCGATGGGAAATTTGTGGGTCTGAAACACATGTTCCTTCCCGTCCTTATCCCGCATCCTTTCCTCCTTGACGGTGAATTGGCCGGAAAGGACTCTCTTGTCATCAGCAACCATGGAACGGGCAATCTTCTCGGGAAATATTTCGTCAGGGGTTTTCCCGATCAGCCCTTCACGGATCCCCAGAACATCTTCATAAAACCTGTTCGCGTAGGTGTACCGGCTCTCTCCGTCTTTTATGAAGACAGCGGCAGGAAGGTTTTCCATGAATGCGGCAAACCGCTCTTGGCTGAACTTGTACCGCTCTTCCATTTGGAGGCGGCTGGCCAGTTCCTGTTCCAGTTCCATGCATCGCTGTTTCAGGTCTTCATAAGTCGGGCGTTCGTCCATCGGGTGAGTTCCTCCGTGACCGGTCTCAAAGCCTTTTTTGAAGTCGAGGGAAACGAGCTACTCCCGGGTGATCATCATGGCATAATGCACAGAGAGGGTCTTAAGTGCAAGGTTTTTTTGGGCAAAGAGCCGGGAGGTCCGAGATATGATCGCTGCCGATACCGGCAAGCGCGGAGAAAAGAGGGGAGCGGTATTTTCCTATTCCGAGGAACCGCGCAAGGCCCGGGTTTCGTTCCGCATCAATTCCAGCGTCTGCGGGTCAATCGCCACGCCACACTTATCCCTTGCCTGCTCGACACTCACGTATACCCTGTTCAACGGCATCCGAAGGGTCGCTCGGGGTAGTCAGGCACTTGTGAATTCGTATTTTTCCCGTCCGGTCGTCGAGCAGGACGAAATCCGTAAAGGTCCTTCCAATATCACATCCCACTCGACACGTCTTTTCAGCCATACATCCCCCTCACCACGTACGCGCAAACAGCAGAGCCGGTCTCGTGCAGGTTCATAAGCAACGATCGGGGTCCGGAGGGCACGTCTCAACTGACAAAGATCTCCACAGGAATCTTGCTGATCATGCGGTACCCGGTTTCAGTGACCGCAAAGACACTCTCGACGCCTGCGATAAATTCATGCTCAAACACTATCTTGGGTTCAAGGGCAAAGGTCATGCCCGGTTCAAGAGAATCTCCCCTGCCTTTTGCGATAATCGGGCCTTCGATCAGCTCCATTCCAATCCCATGACCGATGAAGGTGACCTGATTGCCCGGCGGTCCCAGGTATTGATCTCCATACCCGAGCTCTTCCGCCTTGTTGACGGAAAGCCGGAAAAGCTCGTCGACAGTCAGGCCCGGCCGCACCGCCGACAGGACTGCATCGTGTATTGCGATTGTCGCCTGGGATGCCTTGAAGGCCTCATCCTCCATGGGTCCGCAGGAAAACATCCTCGTTTCGTCCAGGTGATAGCCCCTCAGCATAAAGCCGAAATCCACCATGACCGGGTCACCGGGTTCGATACGCCTGGGCCCCGCCCCGCAGGGAAAGGCCGGGGAAGTGCCTTCCCCGCTCGCCGGTGAATCGAGAAGGCCGAGCATGCCTCCGCTCTTCCCGCTCAGGACGTGCCAGGCATATCCTTCCGTCTGATAGTCCCTGACCCGCACGATTCCCCGCTCGCGACCGAGATCCCGTGCGAAGCCCTCCAGAAGGGCGGCGAATTCCATCTCCCTTAGGCCGGGACGGATCGCGGATTTTCCAAACGAGAAGGTCTCTTGCGTGAGCGATGCCGTCTTTTCCATCCGGACCAGTTCCCACTCCGACTTGATCATCCTCGGCCCGAGGATGCAGGAAGACCCATCCACACACTCCGCGCCTGGAAAAAGCCCCCGGTACACGTTGAAGTCGGCAACCGGGAGCACGTCAAGTTCGAAGCCGGCCACCCGGGGCAGTCTCCCATACACATCCCGGATTGCACGGGGAATCTCTTCGAGGGAATCTATATTGATTTCCTCATAGATGCCGAAACGTGTTTCATCGGATGGAGAAGGATCGCCCAGGAACAGGAGCGGCTCGCCCTGTGCGGGCACGTAGCATATTCCCTTCTGTTCGATGCCCGTCAAGTACAAGAGGTCTATCCGCTGGACAACCAGCAGCCCCTCGATATTCGCGTCCCGAAGCGCCTTCTGTACCCGTTCTTTCCGGGTCTCCAGTTCATTTTCCGGGACAATGTGCGATTCCATATCCTGGCCCGAATTTTCAAGCTCACTCTCATGCGCCATTCTTTCAGTCCTCACGAACCCAGCCCGAGCTCTTTTACCATCTCACGCATGGTCCTGGCAAATTTCGGCCCGTCCGCAGCAGAATACCTGATATTCCACAGCCTCTCGGGGTCATATTCCTTTTTGGCCAACTTCCTCTTCGAACACGTCCACGGGGCACATTTTCATGCACTCCTCACATCCATAGCACCTTTCCGGATCAATATGCACCAGATAGAATTCAAATGTCCGATATTTCTTGCCCATAATATTCAGGCATAAGGCCTGGGGCGCAAGCGCAAGGGTATTCCCTTATCTTTCCCTTTTGCCCTATGCCCTGCACCTTACCCCTATTTCTTAAACTCATTCCATTTGTAGTCGATGATCTCGGTCAACACCCCGTTGAGCTTCTTCGGATGGATGAAAGCGAACTCGCAGTCCCGGAATGATCTGGCCAGTTCACCCTTCCTGTCCGGAATGAGGGGGTATTCCTTTGCTTTCAGTTCATCGATCGCTACACGTGTATTGTCCACGTTGAAACTGATAAGCATGACGCCTTCTCCGTTCCGCTCGATGAACTTCGCCACATCTCCGTCCGGGGTAGTTGATTCCATGAGCTCAAAACCCACTTCACCGACCCAGTATCGCGCTACATTTATCCTTTCGGGCTCATCAACATAGGCATCATCAGGACCGGACTTCCCCAGAAGGGCCTCCCAGATCTTCTTTGCCTCTTCCAGGTTCTTCACCGCGATACAGATATGATCTATCCTGTTTACCTTCATTTTCGACTCCATCACCCACGGATTCTCAAAAGGAAATGAATATCCAGATGACCTGCCAAAACTTTTCAGCATTTTTGCCCGGCTTCCCGTGACTCATCAGAGCGAAACGCGTCCACCAGGAGTGCAAAGGTGTCTTCGAGATTGTCGAACAGGGAATAGGACCTCTCCTTCAGAAGCCAGCGGGTTACCAGGTGGTCCATGGTCCCGACAACGACATTCCTGGCGAGGTAGGGATCCAGGTCTGCTTTCATCTCGCCGGTCTTCTTCCCTTCCTCAAATATATCGAGCAAATATGAATACAGGATCTTAACATTGGAATAGACTTCCGTCTTCATGAAGTTGGCGTTTGTCTTGAGAAACAAGTAGACGATCTTGGCCTCCAGCGGCTCCTGCTCGATCCTGCGCATGTTCCACCACAGGTATTTCCTCAATTTGTTGAAGGCCCCCTTTATCCCGAAAAGCTGATCTTCCAGGCCCGCAATCAATTCCGACACCCAGAGGTCCGGGATGGTCAGCAGCAGGTCCTCCTTCCCCTGAAAATATTCGTACAGGGCGGCTTCCGACAATCCGGCCTGCCGTGAGATGTCGACGATGGTCGTCTTCTGATATCCCTGTTCGGCGAAAAGCCTCTTGGCCGATTCAATAATCCGGTTCTTGGTCGTTTCTTTTGAGTTCTTGTTTACCGCCAATGCAATCTTTCCTAGTAGCGCTAGGCACCGGAGCCTTTCATCCTGCTATCGATGCCAGAAGTTCTTGTTTTTCATGGTTATTATAGCCTAAGAAGATTATGTTTCCCAGCGCGATCCGAGGTTAAGTGGCGGCATTTTGGCGAATTAAACAGCGATATCAAGTTACTACAGTGTATATGCCGGAGATAGGCTTCAATATCATATTGTCATTAGGTTACATAACATTTTGAATTTCTGTATTATCAATCTATATCTAAAGTATCTCGAAGTAATTACTTAATAGCACTAAGCGTTCCCGCTGTTAAGCAAAAACAAGCGTTTGGGCCAACCAGCAGAGGCCCTATCCTCGAGTGCACACCTCGTGCGACTTGCCCAAGCATCTCAAGCTTTACACCATCTTTCTCGCCCTTGACACATATGGCATACCCACTCTATACTCCGCCCCAAACAAACGGACTTCTTTTCAGCTTTTTTCCCCAAATGTTGTATGTCGAGGACAAAATCTCATGATGCTGAAAAACAAGGTTGCACTGGTCACAGGCGGAACGTCGGGAATCGGTCTTGGAATCGCAGAAAGATTCCTGAAGGAAGGCGCCAAGGTAGTAGTTGCGGGCAGATCAAAGGAAAGATTCGAAAAAGCAATCAAAAAATTGGAAAAGATTTCAAGCAATCACGTGGCGTTTGCGTCCGGTGATGTATCCAGTACAAAGGATTCGAGGCGGATGATTTCTGAAACCATTCAGAAATTCGGTAAAATAGATATCCTTGTCAACAGTGCCGGAATTTACCTCGAAAAGCGTGCAGAGGAGACCAGCGAAGAGGAATGGAACAGAATAATTGATGTTGATCTGAAAGGTGTCTGGCTATGCTCCATCGCTGCATATCCCCATTTCAAGAAACAGAAAGAAGGAGTCATAATCAACATTTCATCGGATGCGGGTATTGTTGGGAATAGGAATTGCGCCGCGTATTGCGCCGCAAAGGGTGGAGTATCGAATCTGACAAGAGCTATGGCCCTGGATTATGCGAAGGAGAACATCAGGGTGAACGCCCTGTGTCCGGCCGTGATAGACACGCCAATGTACGAGATGGAGTTATCTCAGCACGAAAACAGGGAGGAGCATATGAACCTAACAGCCGAGAGTCATCCCGTGGGAAGGGTCGGTACCGTCGAGGAAGTCGCATTCGCCGCCCTGATGCTTGCATCGGATGAAGCCGGGTTCACTACCGGTGCTTGCGTACCAATCGACGGAGGTGTCACTGCCGGCTATTAGGGAAGAAGAAGTTTGCGCATCTCCACAGCAACTGTACGTCGGAAAAATGTGGGAAACGCCATATGGTTTTCAGGTTCCTACCCTCTGTGTATTCTTCACCAAAGCTTCACAGCATCCTGTTCGACAGCCAATACTCGCGCATCAGTTCATGTGACCACGCCGGCTGAAGAACCTGCCGGCGCGGCAGGAATTCCGCCATGACAGGTTTGATGTCGAGCACCGGCGTTCCGTTGATTGCGTCGAGTTCGGCGACGATCAGCCGGGTACCTTCCACGCGCACGACGCGACAGATGGTGCTCCCGATGCGGTTGGGACGATTCTTGCCGCGCTGGGCGAATATGCCTACCGCAGGCCACGCTGTATTGTTTCGCGGATGGCGGGCACCAAGGACAACTTTCGAGGGGTCGACTTCGTGAAACAGGAACAGCACCTCAACGTGCGAGAAGTCGGCCAGTCCCTGCAGGGCCTGGTCGGTGAATTGCTCGGCAAGTGAAATGCATGATTCCTCGCCGCCCCAGTAGTCATCCTCAGCGTGAGGCCGAACAGCTTCAACAAAGCCGATTGCCACAACCTCTGTTTTCACAGACCAACCTCCATATGCGTCGCACGCCAACATAGAGTTAACCCGCCCTGCCGACCACAGCCCTACAGCGACAGTTCATGGGGGTGTAAGCCGGCCTTCGAAAATGTAAGCCTTATAGACTATTCCACATTCCAATCGGAAGAACGAACATGAGCGAAATAACACTCGCGAGATACATGTTCCCCCATACCTCCTCTTATACCTTATCCAAATGAGGAGCAACAACTGCGCTGGTTTCTTTGCTGCTAACTACCGGCACAATTTCAAACGCTACTCCGAACCCGCGCCACTGGAGCACCCACTCCTGAATGAGTCGCAGTTCATCGCACTCAATCAACTGAAAACAACGGCTGAAGTTCGGCTCGACCCAGCTGTCTAAGTGCTTCAGTCCTTCGGGAAGCATCCGTCCCCCATCCCGGATCTGTTTGTAGATGGGAACCAGATCATTATCTCGAAATCGTTCGATGATCATGAAGAGCATTTTGATGTTCCTCGACGGCTGAGGTTTACCTGGAGATCTTCCCTATCTAAAATGTAAATACTCTCGTGCTTTAGGTAAGTTATGTCAAGGGGTAACAGCAGACGGAAAGAGTAGGCTATCGGGCTGTAGGCTGTTAGCATTTACAGAAAAGAGCTCATATGAAGAAGAGAGAGTGATGTCCTGTAAGGATTTGGGTGATCTGGATACCGGCTTTCGTAGGAATGACGACTAATAGAGTCCGTCCGCAGTCCAGATTTTTGCTTCGACCTTAGCCTTGCTTCGCCGGAAAAAGGCCTCCAGGCCTTTTACCGCGGCTTCCGGTGATGCGCCCGGACGATCATGGTGGAGCGGGGAGTCCGGTACCCATGGAATGGGGATGTAGGCAGTTTCTAAAGTTCAGGGCATCCTTTGATCCGCGAGAAGGTCCGGGAACCGAATCACAGTCATAATCGGGATTCCCTCGAATACTTCCAGGCTTAAGAGATGATGGTCCCTGGAGACGATGGCATCGGAATTGGCATCCATAGCGCAGGAGAGGAATAGGTGGTCAGTCGGGTCTTGAGAGATGGGGTTGCAGGCTGAAATGATTGATGTTATGAGTGGACTATCGACTATTTGAAATTGGGTACGGCGTTGGCCTGGAGTTGTTTCAATCGCCGATTTCGGGAATAAGCAATCAGGCTCGGATAGAGAAATTGGAAGGGTAAAAAATGTCTGAACAGCTCAGTCTCTTTGGGGATGAAAACACCCTCTTTAACACAGGCATGCAGCAGCTCTTTACGATGGATTTTGCAGGTTGCATAGAGACCCTGAAACGCTATTTCAAATTGTTCCCATGGGGCCGGGAGCCAAGCAAGGAAATATCGATTAGTGAATTCTGGCAGAAAAAACTTGGAAGCGGGAACCGAGCAGACATTGATCCTGCTGAGGCGGAGAGACGCTACCTCCTCTGGCTGGAGTTCGAGGAGGCATTCGGCCATCCGTGGCCCGAAAACAGCCTCGAAAGAAGTTTTCAGGTTCGATACTTCTCACAGATCGCCGATGGGTTTGTCAAAGACGGGTACGTCGAAGCAGCGACGCTCCCTGGAGGCATTCCTACCGGATTATTGTATCTGCTGGCCGGGAGGTCTGATCCCGCTATCGCGTCTCTTCAGGCGTTGATCGCGGCAGAACCCGGACAGGCGAGGGCCTATGGATACCTGGGCGATGCCTACTCCTTGCGGGGAGATCTGCGCACGGCCAGGATCTGTTACAGGGAGGCGTTTGCCATGGGCCCGGATCAGGTGGACATTGCTCGTCTATACGACACTGAATTGAGAGAGCGACTGGAAGCACTTAAGAGGGAAGAGGTTATTGAAAACGATCCGCCGGGATGGTTTCCGGTGATAGCTCATCTGGACGGCTTCTTTGAACCGCGAATCTTCAGGGAGTTGGAGGAGCTCAAGGAATGGCTCAACCATTATCTGGACCTCCTCAAGGTTTATGTCAGGGATGAGGATAAGGCCCATATTCCCAGACTTTTCTATCACGCCATGGTTATTTCGGATAACGCATCTATAATGAAATTTATCAAGAAGGTGGATCTGATACAGGTTAGGGAAAGAATGAAAGAGTGGCACCCCGCCCTTTTTGCCCGGCATATGAGAAGACTGGAGAAAATAGGTTCGGGGCCGAAGGGGCATCCTTGAGGGAGGAGACGCACTCCTTTCTCCGGAGCTGCGCGTTGAAAATCCTCCAGAGGCTGATTTCCAACGCGACTCCCTCTCGCTGCCGGATCAGCGCTGCATGTAGGAGGAGACGGCAAAATCAGGATAGGCGTTCCCGCCGTGTTCTCCGTAATCCAATCCTTCGGCTTCTTCTTCAGCCGATACCCGTATACCGCCGAAAATCGCCTTTGCGATCCGGAAGGTAATCCATCCCATGATGAAAGCCCACGCAATGCAGACAGCGGCAGAGATCAACTGGGCAAGCAACTGACCTGCGCCGCCTCCATAGAAGAGCCCGGTGACAAAAGGCGCTTTGGTTGTGTAATTGCCGTAGGTTCCGTCAGCGAACAGGCCGACACTGATCAATCCCCATACTCCGTTCATGCCATGCACGGAAACTGCGCCGACAGGATCGTCGATATGGAATTTATCCAATGAGAGGACACCCAAACAGACCAGAATTCCTGCGACAAGACCGATGACCACGGCCGCCCACGCCTCCACCCACGCACACGGAGCGGTAACTGCCACGAGACCGGCAAGAGCGCCGTTCAAGGTCATTCCGAGGTCCCAGTTGCCGACTTTGATCTTCATGAAAATCAAGGCGCCCATTGCGCCGGCAGCCGCCGCAAGATTCGTGTTGACGGCAATCACGGAAATCCGCAGTTCATGCGCGGACAAGGTCGACCCGGGATTGAAGCCAAACCATCCGAACCAGAGAATGAACACGCCGACAGCTGCCATGGGAATGTTATGGCCCACAATGGGTCTTACTATCCCCTGTTCATCATACTTGCCGATCCTCGGCCCAAGGGCCATGGCGCCCGCCAGGCCGATAAATCCTCCCATGGCATGAACAATGCCGCTCCCGGCAAAATCGACGGCCCCCACTCCGAAAGGCAGCTTGGAAAGCCATCCGCCTCCCCACACCCAGTGGCCGTACAGAGGATAGATGAACGCGGGGGAGAGTCCCCATTCAATACCTGTTATGAGGAAACGTTATGTCATCGACCCTTCCTGCAGTTCAGAATGGCCTCTATATTTTTCTCCGCCCAATCGTCCACCCGACGTTCGGTCTCCGTATAGTTGATGACCCTTTCAGAGAGGTGTCTTTCTTCTTTTAATGCCGCTGCAATTCGCTGCCCCGCATCCCTTGCCTTCATGGGGTTGACATAGATGATTCCATCTTCTTTCCCAAAGCCCTTCTGCTTGAGTTCTCTCGAGGCCCCGCTTATGCTCAGCACAAGGATTCCCCGGTCCTCAGGCTTCTTGTACTTTTGTGAGAGGATGTATTCAAAGGCAACGAGGTTCATCCCGTCCTCCAGGGGAGTGACGAGCATCACTTCGATCTCTTTCATGAATCGATAATTTTGGGGAGGGGATATCCCCTGCGCTATGTGGACAACAGGTTCCCCTCCAATCTTTCTGTTCATTTTGACGACTTCCTCTTCAAGAACAGAATCGATCTTCTGATAGTCCGGGTTTTCAGACCTGCTTGGAGCGGTAACCTGGTAGAAACGGGCATCCTTTCTTGAACCTCTCAGGTAGTTGAGGGCGTTATAAAAGATACCGAGCCGTTCCACGAGACCCTTTGTGTAGTCGCATCTCTCAAGTCCTCCAAAAATACGCATTCCTTTCTTCCTCTCATTCTCTATCCTTTCCGCCAGACTTTCCGTGCCCAACTCATACTCGAGCGTCTTCTCGTTCGAGACTTCGGAGAGAATCTTGTCAACGTCCAGTCCTATCGGAAACGGCCCTATGGTTGTGACGGATTCAAGGTGCGTTATTTCGTAGAATTGTCCCGATATTCGTATATCCACCGGGAACCACTCCTCCAGTGCCGCCAGGTAATTATCGCAGTACTCTTTCACATGGAAGCCTACGAAATCATTGGAGAGCATGCCCCACGTCAATTTCTGCAGTGCAGTTTCGATACTTTCAGCAAAGGGGTCGTATGCTCTGGTTTTAACTCTGTTTCTCTTGTCCTCGCGTATGAGGCCCTGGATTTCATGAATATTGAAAAAAGGCGTATGGATGAACTGTCCCACATGTATTCTCTCGCCGTCTTCATCCGATATTCCTTCTTCCCGGAGGAGTGCCTTGAAGACCTCGGAGATCCGCATCAGGTGGTAATCCTGATTCCACACCACCACCTGGTCTTCTCTCTTCCTCATGTCTTTAGTCTTGCGAATCTCGTCAATCACGGTATTGGCAAACGTGACACCGCTGCTTATGTATTGTACAAAGTCGTGCTTCTCAAATTGCGGCCGGGGAAACACTCCTGTCCCCTTGTAGAAAAGAGGAGATCTTGTGAGATGCATAAGGGGCCAGAGAAACCCATTGGCAAATTTGCCGTAATAACTTTGCATGTGCCTTGTGTCAAAGAAAACAAACCGCAAGTAGAAATCATATTCTCCATATCTGAAATGCATCCTGTTCCCGGGGGATATCTCTATATAGGGAAAATCATGCGGTGCATATTTCTTTTTGACCATTTTCTGAAAGAAGCGGGTGTAGTGGCCTCTTGCCACATCAATGTCCAGGTCGCCCATGGAGGCGCCGAGCCACGTCGTATTCCATTTCCCGCGTTTCAGAAGCCCGGCCATGGCCTGGACAAGGCCCCCTTCTCCAAATTCCGGAGCTGCAGGCCGTGTTCCTTCTTTCAAGTGTTTTTCCGCATCTTTCAGTAGATCTGCGGAAAAACTGAATGGTCCCCTGTTTGAAACGATGATCAAGTCACCCATATCACGCACCGTTTTGGAATATTCCTTTGTTCAGCCATTTCTCAAAGCATCATACAATAGGCGGGCAGACCCGAAACCTCAGCATCTCATTTACATGCGGTGTCGTTGGAAGAGATTCGTTTCTCTTTCACTTTAAGGGGCCCAGCCGGAAAGGAATTCCAGGAGTTCCTCAGGCGGTCTGATCCAGACATCAGCGGCTGTCGGCCGCAGTTCTTCTCGCACCAGCACGCCAATTCCTTTCCCCTTGATGGCCTTGAACGCATCCTCATCAGTCAGGTCGTCTCCCAGGTACGCCACAGCAGGATCATCGTGCATCTCCGCAAGAATCGTTCTGACCGCATCTCCCTTATCCCGCGCGGGCACACGAAGTTCGATGCCGCCGTCAAATTCTTTCAGACTCAGCCCTGAGAGGCGTGCGATAAGGGACCATTTCGACTCAACCTGTTTTCTCACTCGATTGATCTCGTTCCCATCCAAACCTCGCCAGTGGACCGCGAGACATCCCGGTTTTTCCTCGGACCGCATTTCCAGCCCAACCTCTTGAATCCACTCATCAGCCTTGACCAGCCCATCCAATGCGTCTTCGTCCATGGGGGCGATTTCATAGGAGCCATCCATTTTCAGCCGTTCTATTCCATGAGACCCCCAAATTTCCGCCTGACCCTTCAATTGCAAAAGAGGCGTTAAATCCTTTATCCATCTGCCGGTGATAATGACCAGGCGGGTAGCAGGCGCTTTCATGATTCTGTCGAGCATTTCAGGGATTCCCGGGTATGGATAAGCCTTGTCTCGCTCCAGGTGGAAAGGGGCAAGAGTTCCATCGTAGTCCAGAAGAAGTGCCTTCCGGGAAGCCTGGCTACGCCGCTCAAAAAAATTCTCCAGGTCTATTTGCTGTTCCAAGATCTTCATGGATGACTGAATGACGCCTTCTTGAGGCGGTTTCGGAAGCTTGAGACGAAGTTTCTTACCCGGCGCTCAATCCAATTCGATGCGATCCTTCTCTCCATGGAGAAGCACGTATATAAGGGTCAGATACTCCCGCAAGTGCCTGGTGATAAGAAAATTCTCACGGACAAATTCCCTGGCCTTCAGGCCCATTTCCAACAATTTGTCCTGATTGTGCAAAAGGTAACGGATGCGCAAGGCCGCCCCTTCCGGGGTGTTCACCAGGAAGCCGGTGTGATAATTCGTGACCTGTATGCGGATGCCACCCGTATCGCCGCCTATGACCGGTTTGTTTTTCCACATGGCTTCGGTCACCGTCAGCCCGAAACCCTCTCTTATGGATTTCTGCAGCACAATGGTCGCGGCGCGCTGTAAGGCGTTAATAGTGCGATGAGCATCCCCGGGCAAGACCAGGATGTTGATATCGGGGTCATCCTCTGCGGCACTGCGAACATCGTTCAGGACGATTTCCCCCTCCGGGTCATCCGTGGCTCCGCCCCCTGCAAGCACAAGCTGCAAATGCGGTATGAATTCCTTCGCCAGTTTATAAGCCTGGATGACCCCAACCGGGTCCTTGAATCGATCATACCGGGAGACCTGAAGTATCACCGGTCTTTCGGGATCGATCTTAAAGCGTTCGTAAACCTCCCTTATTTCCCGCTCGTCCAGTTCAACATTCTTTTCGTGCAGGGGATCGATGCTGGGAGCTATGAGATAGACTGGATGCGGAAGCCGCTGGGCAAATCCCGCAAGCGAGAAAATGCTCGCATTGTACTGGGACACATAATTCCTCAGGTATTTCCAGACTGGTCTGAACGGCCTGCTTGCATCGATATGACAGCGCCACACCCACTTCCCTTTTCGGTCCGGAAAATGATTGATCAATGCTGCGGGTTGGGGATCGTGGACGAGTACGATATCCGCATCCTGCAAGCTTTCCCTCAAGATCTCCGCTGTTTGAGCGTTGGTCTCTTCGTAAATCTTCAGCTGGGTTTCGGGAATATTGACCCGGTTTCCCTGTATGGCGTTATGGAAATTTTTCGTGCACTGATAAAATGCTGCCTCGCCTTCAATGACCTCCCAGCTGGTTTCAATCCCCAATTCCTGCATAAGGGGAACCATCTTGTGCAGTATTTCAGCGACCCCGCCCCCGACGCGCGTCGAATTCACATGTACGACATGCAGTCCTTTCAGCCGCCGGGCCAGCTGGCGCAAGTGCTCGACCACATCCGCACCGGCAATTTCCACATATTGCTCAAGAATGCTCTTATCCTGCATGGGTTTTATCCCTTGAAATAGTTATTGAAAACCTCGGAGAGTTCATCACGCAACACCTTCAAAGGCGGAAAATAGGGATCAATGCGATCAATATTCATCCGCAAGTCATTGTATTTATTTCCAAATTCCAGCAGCCAGTTCTGAAAATCGTCAAGTGAATTCTCGTTTCTTCGCCGTCCGTCTATGAAATGGTAGAAAATGCTTCCAACGGCCATTCTTGGGACGGCCTGCACGAATTCCTCCGGTTCCCGTACTGAGATATGCGTGTCAAAAACAACCATCTGCGAGCGAATAAATTCAAATTGATCATCCCGCTTGGACCAGGTGAGATATTCCGCTTCGTCCAGGTATTCCTCAATCGTCTCGATTAACTCATCCCTGAGGTCTTCGGGCGCTTCAAGCTTTGCGGGATCTATGACTGCCAGGCGTTCTGCAAGGACCTTGTTGTGAAGACCGTGAGCTATCCAGATTGCGAAATCATTGTGATACTCCGGATCATCAAAACGAGGCCGCAACAATCCACCCCAGAAGTGGTAATAAATGCTGTTGGGGCTGATGTCCCGCAAATGCTCCCGTAATTCCCGCAAGTTCTGGGCCCTCTTTCCGGTTGCAATAGCTATGAGCGCGCAATCCTTTATGAAAAAGGGCGCTGTTTCAGACTTATTCGCTTCCATTCGCATCCCTCACATTTCGGCGTTTGGACCCTCACGCGCCGGCACGACGTCTTTCTCATAGATGATATATGAGGGAGCCCTGAGGTCAATGCTTTTTTTTGGGGGAATGGGACCAAGTTGAGTCAGGGAACCTCGACTATTACTCCTGACCGCATTTCCGGCACAAGAGAATTGAGTTGATTCTTCCTGCGACGGATTCGATCCTACACATGAAAACACCTGGAGATCGGATCCGTATGTAAGGTCTTTGGTTTATTTTTCGTGGGCATGCGCTGTATTTTAAGGGAGGAGTCCTCCGGCACCGGGGACGGTATTGGACGCCAAGACCGGGGTCATCGACGGGTTTAGTCCATGGTGGGATTCACCAACCTGGAACTCTCCAGTTTTCTAAGGGATAATGAAATAAGCGCAGGGATTCTCGTCCCGAATGCCGAATTGCCAAGGAATCATTTGAAGCGCAATACTGCCTTGTCGTAGGCTTGCTTCAGGTCCTGTACCGCTTGATCGGTTTTGGCTTTCAAATCCTCCCAGGCTTTGCCGCTCTTGGCTTTCAATTCTTCCACTTCCCTTGCGACCGCTCTTTGTTTTTTCCGGAGTTCCTCCATTGCCCGGCCAAATTCAGACTTGGCATCTCCTTTGAGGTCGGCTGCCTTCTCCTTCATTTCATCCAGTTTCTTATTCAGCTCTCGAAGTTCGGTCTCCATTTTTTCCTGATATTCACTTTTTTTCTGCTCCGCATATTGTGTTGCCGCCTCTCCGGTCTCTTTCGCCTTTTGTTCGACATCTCCCGCGGTTACACTGCTTTTCGGTTCGGCTGGTTCCTTGTCTCCTCCCCATGACGCCGAGACTCCGCCACACAGGAAAACAGCTGCCACGACCACGAAAATCTTTTTCATTTCTTCCCCCTTATCAAGATATGGTTTCAAGCATGTATAAAGCCTAGAATTCCGAATACAATAAGATAGGTAGCCACGATATAGTTCAGCAACCTGGGTACGATCAGAATCAAAATCCCCGCTATGAGGGCCACCACGGAGTGAATAGGAATGTACATGGTTCACAGGACCTCCTTTCCCTAATGTGAAATCTTCCGGGCCATAAAAAATGGATGGATCATTAGTTCCCGAATGCCTGGGTCCGCCGGGTCGTATCCGGTCACAATGCTTTCTCGAGTACCGGAAAGTCTTTTCCAATCTCCTGTCTCTGTTTCATGCTTGCAGAGAGCTTCCCGTAAGGGAATAAGCTAACCAGTGTATTTTGGGAGGGAAGAGGCTGTAAAAAGGGTAGAAAACAGGTGTCACGGCCTAAATGGTGAATAGGAGTTGACCAATCTCAATCGCACTGACGGTTCACTTCCTGTGCGCGGAGAAAAACCCGGGAGTGCAGGGGTTGAATGTCCCGGTCAGCGCAGCAAATCCAGCGCCGTATGGCAGTAGGTCTCCACGCCCAGCAGCATGAGGTCCTCCCTGAAGTCGAATCGGGAATTGTGGACAGGGGCGCCGCCGGGTCTTCCAACGCCGAGAGCGAAGTAGCAGCCTTTGGATCTCTGCAGGTAGAATGCAAAATCTTCCCCGCCCAGGGTTCGTTTCGGCTCGACCACCTGATCCCTCCCCACCACTTTTTCCGCACTCCGGCGCACCACCTCGGCTATGGATTCGTCATTGATGGTGGCGGGATATCCCTGGCTGTATTTCAATTCATAGCCTGCACCCATCGATTCACACACGCCTCCAACAATTTTTGCGATGCGCTCCTCCCATGAGTTCCAGATATCCGGATTAAAGGTCCGGGAAGTTCCGCTCAGAATGGCTTCATCCGGGATAATATTGAAGGCCGTTCCTGCATGGAAGGTCCCGACGGTCACCACCGCCGGTTCAAGCGGGTCTATTTGGCGACTCACGATTCGCTGCAAGGCATTGACCACCTGGGTCCCGACTTCCAGGGCATCCACGCACTGGTGGGGCATGGCGCCATGCCCCCCCTTGCCCATGATCCTGATGTCAAAACGGTCCATTGCCGCCATAAAGGATCCGGGCTTTACGCCGATGGTTCCTTCCGGGATCTCCGGCCACACATGGCAACCCACGGAATAGTCCACTTTGGGATTTTCCATGACTCCGGCCTCGATCATCGGTTTGGCGCCGCCGGGCCCTTCTTCGGCGGGTTGGAACAGAAATTTGATATTGCCCTGGAGATTATCCTTAAATTGGTTGATTACGGCTGCTGCCCCCAGCGCCATGGCCATGTGTGCGTCGTGGCCGCAGGCATGCATGATGCCTTTATGGGCAGATGCGAAGGGGAGCCCTGTCTCCTCCTGGATGGGCAGGGCATCCATATCTGCACGAACCATCAGGGTCGGTCCCGGCCTGTTTGCCTTCATGAGGCCTACCACACCGTGCTGAGCCACGCCCGTCCGGACCTCAAGCCCTTCAGTTCTCAGATAATCGGCCACGTAGGCAGATGTCTTCTTCTCCGTGTAAGCGGTTTCGGGCATCCGGTGCAGATCGCGCCGGGTTTGGATGATCAGGTTTTTCCGGTCCATGACCAGTTGTCGGACATTCACCATGATATCTCCTTTCAGAAATCGAGTCCCTGATTTCGTGGTTGGCGGCTCCATGAACGCAGATCGAATTTGACGGTGGATTTGGATTGAACATCACCATACCTGGCTTTTGCAGACATCCTTCTCCTAGAGACTTGAGACTATGTATGACACATTTGTCATCTGTGTATCAACGGAAAAAGGTTGAGATTCTCTAGAGGTTTATTCCCGATTTGGTAATGAAAAAGCAGAATGATTGTGCTATAAGCCCAAGAGGAAGTTCTCCCATACTGCTTCATCCAGTGACACGGTCATGGAGTGCCCGATCCTCCGGCGGGTTCCCTCTCCGAATCCCAGACCATCATGGCGCCGAAAGCGGCCAATTTCGCACGGCAGACGCTCCTGGCCGGGGTGACGGCCATCAAAAATTGGGTGGGTCTGTATGACCGGGGAACACGGCTGGGAGACGGGCCACGGGCACATGGCGGCCTGCCGCGTCACGAAATGAATGAGCATTGATGGAGAGAAATCCAGGATCTTCTGCCTTACGGTATGCGGAGGACCGGTCAATTCAGGTATGAACAAATCGGGAGTCGCCTTGGAATGAGGGATTCAACCCTTGACCCTATCGCTTCTTGTCTGCAGCGATCTCATGGCATGCATCAAAGACTTTCAGGTTCGTTGCCATGAATTGCTCGGGGCTGATTTGTTTCACGGTCTCCCTGAGGTCAGCGAATGTAAAAGGGCCTTCGTTAAAAGCGGAGAAAAAACCTACGAGTGCCAGATTGGAAGACATGGGACTCCCGTGCTCCATGGCTGTTCTCCCGGCATCGGTGCACCGGCAGACCATGTGGTGCTTTTCGAGATACGACGCCACCACCGGACTCGGAAAGACCCTGGGAGAGGCATTGGCATAAAGCCTGCCTCCCCTCCCGAGATACGGGAGGGTACGGTACGCCTCGTTTTCCTCCAGAGCCAGGAGGATATCCGCGGTACCAGCTCTCACAAGGCTCCCTTCCACGTTCCCCAGTCGCAGGTGTGAGACCACCGACCCTCCGCGCTGTGCCATCCCATGCGTCTCGGCGCCCATGACCGGGATCCCTTTTCCGAGGGCTGTCTGGGCGAGTATCCGTGTCATGAACAGGATCCCCTGGCCGCCGAGGCCGCACAGGACGATATTCATGTTGTCCATTGGTTTCCTTTCGCTCTCACAATCCCGCTTCTTTGCCGGCGTTGGGCCCCGCAGAGGCTCAATTCCAAAAGGCTCACGCTTCAACGATGGCGTCTTTCGGGCAGACATTGAGGCAGACGCCGCACCCGATGCAGAGGGCCTGGTCCACTGCGGTACGCCCGATCATGTCGTCGTGGTAAAGCGCAGGACATTCAAATCGCTCCAGGCAGAAATTACATTCCACGCAATCGTCGGTCACGACCACCTTCTTCCGATCCGGCAGGGCATACTGCCGGTAGGCGATAACACAGGGGTGCCGAGCGATGATCACTGCAATCCCGCCTGAGGGATCCCTCGTGTATTGGGCCGCCTTCTTGACCACGGAGATCATGGCCTTCACATCATAGGGGTCCACCACTTCTATAAAATCCACTCCACACCCGGCCACCACTTTCTCGAGCGGAATGGCATTTCCCTTGCTTCCGTCCGCCCGGGTCCCGAGGGCGGGCGTGGGCTGCATCCCGGTCATAGCCGTTATCTGGTTGTCCAGGATAACCAGGACGAATCGGGCCTCATTGTAAACGGCGTTGAGGAGACCCGCAGTTCCCGAATGAAAAAACGTTGAATCCCCTATGGTCGCCACAATGGGTTGTTCAACTCCGTCCTGCGCGTAGGCATGGTAAAAACCGGAGGCCATTGTAATGGCTGCTCCCATATCCAGGCAGGTATCCACGCCTCCCAGGTTCAGCCCAAGGGTATAACAGCCGATATCAGAGGTAAAAATGGCCTTTGGCTGTGCCTTCCTGATAGCATAGAAACTGGCCCGGTGCGGACAACCGGGGCAGAGGGTAGGACGGCGGACGGGCAATTCCAGCTGCTTCATAAGAGCCTCTGCCTCGCCGGCATTCTCTCTACCAAGGGGAGGGAGCCCAAGACTCTTCAGAACCCCGTCGATCACCCTGTGGATCACGTGCGGTACGAGCTCGCCTTCCGCAGGAACATGTCCCGAGAGCCTCCCCATAACCTTTTCCCGGTCTCTCAAGAAATATTCGATTACCGCATCGGTTTCTTCACAAACGAGGACCTTTTCACAGGCGTAGAGGAACTGTTCCGCCAGCCTCTCGGGAAAGGGGTATGGAGAGCCGATTTTGAAAACGGGAATATCCGTCCTTTCCTCCTCTTTCAGAATATCCTGCACCACCGCGTACGGGACGCCCCCTGCCGCGATTCCAAGAGGGTACCTCTTCCCCGGCTCCAGGTTGTGAAAGTTGATCCCCTCCATTTCTTCAAATCTCCGGGAAATCGCATCCAGCTTCCTGTTCAGCTCCTTGTGCAGGAGAAAGCGAAAACGAGGCGTCGCTGCCCAATGAGTTGGATCCTTTTCAAATGAAGCCCTTGTCTCATTACTGTGAAGAGATTTCCAGGAGAGATTCTGTCGTGCATGACAGACACGAATCGCCGGTCTCAGTATCACGGGGACCTTGAATTCCTCTGAAATATCAAGGGCTAATCGAGCCATCCACCGCGCCTCCTTCGGGCCGGACGGATCCAGGACGGGCACCTTGGCAAGGCGGGCCATCAATCTGGTGTCCTGTTCGGTCTGCGACGAATGGGGTCCCGGGTCGTCGCAGGATATGATCACGAGCCCTCCGATGGTGCCCAGATATGCAGCACTCATGAGGGAATCTGCCGCAACGTTCAGCCCCACCTGCTTCATGCAGCACGCAGCACGCTTTCCGGATATGGCAGCCGCAAACGCATTGTCCAGGGCCACCTTTTCATTAGTGGACCATTCCGTGTACGTATTCAGGCCGTCTGATTTGACCAGGCGAATCACGCCGGGCAGGATTTCAGAGCTGGGCGTCCCGGGGTACGAGGTCACCACCTGGCAGCCGCCTTCGAGGAGTCCAAGGGCCACCGCCTCATTCCCCAAAAAGATTTCTTCTTTCATTATTCGGCTTCTTTCTTTCGCTTCTTCGCTTGCTCGATCAACTCGACCAGGGAGAGCACTTTCGGTTTCGGCTTTCTTTCAAACGCCTCTTCCCACTCTTCACGGGCCAATTCCTCCCTGAGGCAGGTCTCCACCGGAAATCGAGTGCTCCAGCAGTCGATCGTCTTGAAACAGGGCAGGCCGCTGTTTTCCGTGCGGCAATAGGAGAAATGGATCTGGTGTCCCAACCGCGGACATCGAATTTGAACGCTCTTATCCGGAGGCTTCTTTTTCATATCGTCACCTCTCCTTTTCCCGCAACACAGAGGATTATCGAGACATTCTGATTGAAACCCGACGCGCAGCTCAAGCGTCTGCGCAACGTGAGGCTGGAGTATTTCTCCCATCTCCCTACAATCTAAAAATACCATAAAAGGCCCTGGGAGACAAGTTCTCTCCCGGGGCCCTGGTCCACCATCAATGTGGCCTCGGCAAGGTCCGGTCCCTCTCTTAGCCTCTGTACTGCTTCGGTTTCGGGAGTGAGGCGATGTCGCTGAGGGCCCTTTCGATCTCTTCCTCCGGCATGGCATGATCAGCCAGTTTTCCGGACAGGTAGGCCTCGTACGCGGCCATATCCACCAGGCCGTGCCCACTCCAGTTGAAGAGTATGACTTTTTCCTTTCCCTCTTCCTTGGCCTTCAATGCCTCCCTGATGGTCATTGCAATTGCATGATCCGTTTCAGGGGCACTGATAAAGCCTTCCGTCCTCGCAAAGGTGATGCCGGCCTGGAAGGTTTCCAGCTGTTGCACCGCCTCTGCCCGGATCAGGTTGCTCATCACGAGTTGGCTGATGATGGGAGCCATCCCGTGGTATCGCAGCCCCCCGGCATGAATGGGCGCCGGGACAAATGAATGGCCGAGGGTATGCATGGCAAGGAGAGGCGTCATCTGAACAGTATCTCCAAAGTCATATGCGAAGGGCCCTCTGGTGAGTGTGGGACAGGAGGACGGTTCCACGGCTATTATATCAATATCCTTGCCGCTGATTTTATCCCTCACAAAAGGCAGGCAAATGCCCGCAAAATTGCTTCCTCCGCCTGCGCACCCAATGATCACATCGGGATAGTCGCCGGCAATGGCCATCTGTTTCTGCGTCTCGAGCCCATTGATGGTCTGGTGGAGCATGACATGGTTGAGGACACTTCCGAGCGAATATTTTGTATCGTCATCCATCACCGCGGCTTCCACGGCCTCGCTGATGGCAATCCCAAGACTCCCCGGAGAATCAGGAGCTTTTGCAAGGATCTGCCGCCCTGCGTTTGTCTCTGTGCTGGGGCTTGCAACACAGGTGCCACCCCAGGTCTGCATCATAATCCGGCGATAGGGCTTCTGGTCGTAGCTGATTTTAACCATGAAAACCTTGCATTCCAGCCCGAACAGAGCACAGCAGAAAGACAGGGCGCTTCCCCACTGGCCGGCACCGGTTTCCGTCGTTAACTTCTTGGTCCCTGATATCTTGTTGTAGTAGGCCTGTGCGATAGCAGTATTCGGTTTATGGCTTCCCGCTGGACTCACGCCCTCATTTTTGAAATAGATCCGCGCGGGAGTATCCAGGTATTTCTCAAGGCTATAGGCGCGGTACAGAGGGGTCGGTCGCCAGATCAGGTATTTCTCCAGAACCTCATCAGGAATATCGATAAATCTCTCCTGGCTCACTTCCTGTTCGATCAAGGGCATGGGAAAAATGGGGGCCAGGTCTTCCGGTCCCACGGGCTGCCCGGTCCCCGGATGCAGCGGGGGCTCAACCGGCGTGGGCATATCCGGCAGGATATTGTACCATTGGCGAGGCATTTCTGATTCCGGCAACACGATCTTCTTTGTCTCCATAACTCCCTCCTTCAAATGATTTCAGATTATTCTCTTTTGCTCCCGGCAACCGTTGCCGGACTGCAAAGAAGAGCCACATCACGGGACCTGACAACCCCCTTCGATGTTCTTACAGACCCCGGCGGTCAACGGTCAAGGCTATTAATTCGATGACAGAATGGTGAGATAAACTAACTATTCCTCTAGGGAGAGCAGATAGGACCTGAGGTTAATTCCCCTATTTTTCAACCCCAGCTTGCTCCTCAGCTTGTACCGGTGGGATGAAATCGTGTTGGTTGAAGTGCCCAGAAGCTCAGCTATTTCTTTGTTCATGAGCCCTTCCTTGACCAGGTTGGCCACCCGGATCTCCATGGGAGTAAGGCCCAGGAAAGTGGAGGATAAGCGGCTGACCAGGGGGGAGGTAATTTTCTGGAGATTTGTTTCGAGTGTGCTGATGAGGACCTTATCCTCGCTCTTGAGACTTCTGTTTTTCAATCTCCCGATATACGGGCTCACCAATTGCTTCACGTTGGATAAAATATGTTCCTTCTCCTCAATTTTCTTCTCTTGCATCTGTTCGAGGAGGACCTTCAAGGCAATATTTGCCTCTTCCAGGTGTTTAGACTGGGTCTTCAACCTGGCCTCGCTTTTCCGTAGATCCTCCATGGCCTTCTGGAGAGCGCTTATGTCTCTCCCTTCCGCTATCAGGAGAGCGATTCTTCCGGTTTCATCCCTGACGGGTTTGATGGAAAAATCAATATTCATAACCGATCCATCGGGCGCCACGTGGTTCGTTTCATAGCGGATCAGATTTCCATCAGATGCTTCACGGACAGCTCTTTTCAAGCGCTTCTGCTCCTCCTGGGAATGGATCCACCACCGTGTTTCCCAGAACGGCTTCCTCAGGATCTCGCTTTCTTCTATTCCCACGAAATCCATGGCCGTCTTATTCACCTTCAGGACTGTTCCATCCAGCTTCAGCACGGCAACAAACTGGAAGGTCTGATCGAAAATAGCCCGGAGCATGGTCTCGCTCTTCCTGAGGGCATTTTCGGCCTGGTTACGCTCCGAGATCTCCTTTTGAAGCTGGATGTTGGTGGCGGTCAACTTGTCGGTCCGTCTCTGTACGAGCTCTTCCAGGTGGGCACGATGCTGCTTCAGCTCTTCCTCCATCCGCTTCCTTTGAAAGAACTCAGGAATATCAGCAGCGCCGAAGTCCGCAGGCTTGACCCGGGAGTTGGAACAGTACCGGGCGATATGCGATTCTATGGTTGATGGCGGGGCCATGATGAACCGGCAGTGCTTATCACCCCGGGCCCGGCATTCTATTTCAACGGCTACCAGCGGGACGTCGAAACTCTCCTCACACCATCCCGATGAATACCCCGCATTCATTATACAGACGGCAAAGCCCGTTTTTTCACCGCTTTCAAGCCACGCGTGTGCTTCAAAGGAAAACGGGTGATCGTAGATGAGGAAGTAGTTCTGATCCGGGGTTGGATTCGATTCAGGGAGGATCTTCACAAAGGCCCACCCCGTATGGGCAAAATGGATAGGGCCCGCCGACAACTTTTCAATGGGATCCGTCACCCCCATTTTCGCAGAAAAGCTTCTGGCATCGGCCTTCCCGATGGAATGGGCAATATCGAAGAGGAGGCCGAAGGCTACTCTTCTTGCTTCGTCAATTCCTCGGTCCCCGTAAAGGGAGGTCACAATGTCAAAGAATTCCTTTGACATGGACGCCGCACGGACCAGAATATAGCGTTCACCGGAAAAGCTCACCAGGCCCTGGTCGGGATTCTCCTCCCTCCCCCGGAAGTAGCGCTCAACATATTCCTGGGCCTTGAGAAAGGGCGATGAAATGGCCACGGGAACCGAGGCGCTCATGGAGGTTTTCCTCATCACGTTCTCCGATTGTGCCACCTATTTGTTGTATTCAGGTTTCCTCTTCTGCAGGAAGGCGGTAATTCCCTCCTGCGCGGCGCCGGTGCAGGCGATATCAGCAAAGGATTGTGGTACGAATTGTACAGCCTTTTTTTCTCGCCCATCTGTTTCCTCCTTTGTTTGTTTGGCGCAGATGCAAGCACTCTCCCGACATGGACCGCATTCTTTTTCCCTGCTACTCCTTCTGTGCCAGTGCCTCCAGGATTTTTTCCGGCGTCAGGGGCAGGCTCTTTATGCGCACGCCGACGGCATCGTAGACCGCGTTCGCGATGGCCGGGGCGGTAGGCACAAGTCCCGGTTCGCCCACGCCCTTGGCTCCGAAGGGTCCTTCGATGTCATGGGTCTCCACGCACTCTATCTCTATGGGAAAATCAATGTCAGGGGCTGAAAGGATCTTGTAATCCAGAAAATTGGAATTCTGATTTTTCCCCCTGCTCGTCTTGTATTCTTCCGAAAGGGCGTATCCCAGACCCTGTACCACCCCGCCGTAAATCTGTCCCTTGATGGCCTGTTTGCTTAACACCTGTCCCACGTCATGGGCGGCCACAAAATTGAGCACCTTCACCTTCCCCGTCTCAAGATCCACCTCCACCTCGGCGCCCTGGGTCCCGAATATGTACGTGGCGGAAAGGTTTCCACGGCAGGTCTTCGCGTCGATCATCTGATTGCAGGGGTCGTAAAAGGCCTCCGTCACAATCATGGTCCCCTGTTCCTTGTAGTGCGCCTCCCTCAGGATATCGCCCAGGGTCAATCGAAGGAGAGGGTTTTCAGGTTCCTCTTTCAAGAAAATCATGTTCTCCTTCATATCGAACTCGGACGGATCGCAGATGCGCTCGTAATCCAGGTCCGGGACTTCAAAATCAGGATCCTTTTTCTTCCTCCTCTTCATCTTGCTCTTGATCCTGGGCATAAAGTGTTCCGACGCCAGCTCAAAGACCTTCCTTCTCGCCTTTTCCGACGCCATGATGGCCGCATTGCAGGAAGTGAATGCTCCCCTGCTGGCATGGGTTCCCACATCCCAGGGGCAGGTGGCGGTATCCCCGGAGATGACCGTTACCCTGTCGGGGGTCACCCCGAGGGCCTCTGCGGTGGCGAGAGAGAGCGCTGCATTGAACCCCTGGCCCATCTCAACGCCGCCGCTGATCACTGAAACGTTCCCAAAATCGTCCAGTTTGAGGATAATCCCGGTCCCGTCGGACCGGTAGACGCGACCGGAACCACCCACGTGAAAGAGGGAGGCCATACCCACGCCCCTGCCCGTGCCTTTTTGCTTGCCGCGCTTTTCCTTCCACTGCAGCTTTTCGGCAACCGTATCAAGACATTCTTTGAGACCGCACGTGGTGATGTTGAGCCCCATCGGACTGATATCATTCGGAATGTTCGCATTTTTGCGTCTGAACTCATACGGGTCCATACCCGCTGCCTCAGCCAGTTGATCCATATTGCTCTCCAGGGCCCATGCCGCCTGCGGATTGCCGTACCCGCGCATGGCCTGGCAGTAGGTGTTGTTGGTGTAGACAATCTTCGTGTCATAGAATACGTTGGGAACCCGGTACAGGGAGGAAATGGGCAACATCATCACGCTCGGCGTCGTGGCCCCCCATGACGTGTAGGCGCCGTTATCCAGGAGCATCCTGATATCCCTGAAAAGGAGTTTCCCTTCCTTGTCGCACCCCTGGATAATGTGACTCTTGGAAGGCTGCCTCGGAGAGAGTGCGGTGAACTCTTCTTCTCTGGTGAGGACTATCTTGACCGGTCTTCCGGTCTTGTAGGCGAGTAAAATGGAGATATATTCGTATCCATGAGTATCGAGCCCGGTGCCGAAAGATCCTCCGAGGGTGGGCACGATAACCCTGCTGTTCTTTCCCTCGAGTCCAATGGCCGCCAATGCCCGGTTGAAATCGTTCTGGGCCAGGAAGGGGATCTGCGTTTTGGTGTGGATAAGGAGATTGTTCTGCAAATCAAATTCCGCAATGCAGCCGGCGGTCCCCATGCATGATTGCTGGATAAGCGGGGTCTCAAAATAGTCCTCTGCCCGGTAAGCCGCCATGTCTTTCGCCCTCTCCACGTCACCGGCCACGAACTTCCACGGGACAGGCACAAGGTTGTCCGTCTTGGGACGGCCCTTTACATCCACCTCATGGACCAACGGTGCGTCTTCCCGAAGGGCCTCTTCCGGGGTAAACACGCCCGGCAGCTCCTCGTATTCCACGCGGATCAGGTCCACTGCCTCTTCCGCTATCTCAGGGTCAATGGCCGCAACTGCGGCCACCTCATCGCGGAATTGTCGTACCTTACCCTGCTTCAATACAAAATTGTCCCTGATGAACCCGATCCGGATTTCCGGGGTGTTATACCCCGTTATGACCGCCCGTACCCCGGGGAGTTTTTCCGCCCTTGATGTATCTATATGCTTTATTCGCGCGTGTGCATAGTCGCTGAACTTGATCTTGCCGTAGAGCATCCCGGGACGGGTCAAGTCGTGAATATAGAGGGCCTTGCCTGCAGCCTTGTCCGGAGCGTCCGGTCTGGGTGTTTCCGTACCGATAAAACTGAATTCCGTCATGTATTTCCCCCGTCTGATCCTCTTTAGCCGGCCGGGTCATCAACCGATCAGGTAGTCGATTTGTCCGGCGCCGCTTCATTCATGTGTGCGGCCTTTTCGATCGATTCCACGATCTGGACGTATCCCGTGCACCGGCACAGGTTCCCGGAAATCCCCCTCCTTATCTCCTCTTCGGAGGGATGAGAATTTTCGTCCAGAAGCGCCTTGGCGGACATGATCATGCCCGGAGTGCAGAATCCGCACTGGATTCCTCCGTTCTCCACAAACGCCTTCTGGATGGGATGCAGTTTGTTTCCTTCGCCGACCAGGCCCTCGATCGTGGTCACCGACTTCCCTTCCACCTCGAAGGCGGGGTAGAGACAG
Source organism: uncultured Desulfobacteraceae bacterium (assembly GCA_964581175.1). Taxonomy (GTDB): domain Bacteria; phylum Desulfobacterota; class DSM-4660; order Desulfatiglandales; family Desulfatiglandaceae; genus B46-G9. The sequence continues at coordinate 26,787 of CAZONI010000015.1, read as the reverse complement.
GAATCCACACTCAATCCGCCCACCAGGACCGTGCATGCCCCGCACTCTCCCTGGCCGCAGCCTTCCTTGGTCCCGGTCACCTGCAGTTGTTCCCTCAGGACATTCAAGAGCATCTTGTGCGCTTCCACCTCTGCGGCAACCTCGTAGCCGTTCAATGTAAAATGAATCTCTTTCTTCATCGCTCTTCCTCTCGTCTCATGGTTACGGAGTTCAGCGTATAATGCCGGCCGGGCTTTTTTCACCGGGCCCGCGCCATGGCCTGTTCTATTGCCTTTTTCACCAGCACACCTGAAATATGCCTCCTGTATTCTTCGGTCGATCGCACGTCGGTAATGGGCTGCACTTCCGCGGCGGCCAATCGGGCCGCTTCCTCCAGGAGTTCCGCATCCACCTCATTGTCTTCCAGCAAGGTCTCCACCTTTTTCAATCTGAGCGGCACCGGTGCTACCGCGCCGGCCGCGATCCGGCAGTTCCGGCACTTCTTCCCTTCCATCACTACCAGGGCCGCGGCATTGACAATCGCAATATCCTGATTCGTCCGCCCCACCTTGAGGAATGCCGTCCCGGTACCCTTTTTTGTCCCCGGAAACCGAATTCGCGTCAGGATCTCGGTTGGATCCATGATTGTTTTCCCGGGTCCCGCGAAAAAGTCCTCAATGGGAATCTCTCTCTTCCCGCCCGGCCCCTCCACCGTCAACATCGCTTCCATCACCAGAAACGGGGGTGCACAATCGGCCGAGGGAGCAGCGTTGCTGACATTTCCTCCCGGAGTAGCCACATTCCTGACCTGCGGATTGGCCAGAACAGTAGCCGCCTCCACGAGCGCGGGACACGCCTTCCTCAGCCCTTCACTCCTCTCGATATCCCTGAAAAGGACCATACTTCCTATGGAGACTTCCCCATTCACTTCGAATCCTCTCAGGATCTCTATGCCCCGCAGGGAAATGAGTGCATCCGGGTGGATCGCCTTTTGTTTGATCCGCACAATGAGATCGGTGCCACCGGCGATGTACTTTGCACTCTCCCCGAGCTTTTCCATCAGATGAAAAGCCTCGCTGAGACGCTGCGGCTGATGGTAATCAAATTTTTTCATAGAAACTCCTCGTTCTTCGTTCGTTCACGGTTCCGTCCGCCACCGCGCTGCAAAACCCACATGCAGCACCATCTGCACGGAAGGCTCGGAACGGAAGAAATGGCTTCCTTCCTGAGCCCTCCCATTGGGAGTCACTCTATTCCTCGCGTTTGTCAAAAACGCGCTTGCTTTTTCTCTCGGATCGGGGCAGTGACCCGTAGTCCATCACTTCTATAGCTGCACTTACCATTATCTGTTTCTTTATTTCTTCGCCGATTATCCGCACCAGAGAAGGATCCCCGGCCTTTTCCACCCCCTGATCCCGCTCCACCTTCAGGGTCATGTAGTCTCTCCCATCCTGTTTCCTCGCAAGATGAACCTGGTATTCACTCCCAATACCATCGATACGCGAGAGCACGTGATCTATCTGGCCCGGATAGATATTGACGGCCCTGAAAATGATCATGTCATCGGACCTCCCGAGAAGCCTGTCGTGTCTGGGGAGCAGCGATCCGCAGGGGCACTGCTCCGGGATCAAGCGGGTCAGATCTCTTGTCCGATAGCGAATCAGAGGAGTTGCTTCCTTTCTCAACGTCGTTACGACCATTTCGCCGATTTCTCCCTCGGGAACCGGCTCCAGGGTATCGGGATCCAGGACCTCCAGAATATAGTAGTCTGCCCAATAGTGAATGCCTGTATGGTGTACACAGTCGAGGCCGGTTCCGGGACCGTAGAGTTCCGTCATTCCCGGGATATCGAACATATGCTCCAGCTCCAACAGTTCACCGATGCGCTTTCTCATGGAATCACTGGCTCGCTCCGAGCCGAAAATCATCTTTTTGAGGTTGATCTTGTCCCGAAGATCGCGGCGATTCACCTCTTCGGCCATCAAGAGACCCATGGAGGCCGTGCAGCACATGACCGTGCTCTGAAAATCAACCAGGAACTGGCACTGCATATCCAGATTGCCGGGACCCGCAGGTATCGCCATGGCGCCGAAAGCCTCGCACCCTGCCTGGAACCCCACCCCTGCCGTCCAGACCCCATAGCCCACGGCGATCTGGACGCGATCATCGGGAACCAGTCCGGCCATTTCATAGCAACGGGCAAAAAAGTGGGTCCAGTCTTCAACATCCTTCCGGGTATAACAAAGGACCTTCCTCTTCCCGGTAGTCCCGGAAGACGCATGTATCCGGACTACCTTCTCAAACGGGACCGACAGGAGGGGAAACGGGTACCCTTCCCGGAGGTCCTCTGCCGTGGTAAATGGTAGTCTCTTGACGTCACCGAGAGACCTGATATCTTTTGGGCGCAGCCCTGCTCGATCCAGCATTTCCTTGTAAAAGGGCGATCCGTTATACGCGTGTTTGACTGTCCATTGGAGTCCCTGCAGTTGTAAGTCATTCAGTTCTTCAGGAGAACCGAAGGAAGGCATAAAACTCTTTTGCATGATCGTTCTTACCTCATCTCAAAGCATGCGGACCCAATGAAGGCTTCTACCGGGCCATGTGCGGAATTAACAGTGAGATTTCCGGAAAAATAATAAGAATAACAATACTGACAAGACATGCTATCAGGAAAAAGGTGATGCTTTTGAATATGGTGGACAGTTCTATTTCGGGGTTAATCGCCTTGACCACATAGATATTCACCCCCACAGGCGGAGTGATGGCTCCCATGGTGGTCACCATGGTGAGAATGATGGAATACCAGATGGGGTCAAAGCCGAGGGCCAGCCCCAAGGGGAAAAAAATCGGTATGGTCAATACCAGGAAGCCCAGGGAATCAACAAAGCATCCTCCTATGATGTAAATCACCAGGACGATTGCGAGGATGACGTAACGGGATACGGGGAGAGAACCGGCAAATTCCGCAACATTGAACGGGAGCCTCGTAATTGCCAGGAAGCGGCCGAAAATAATGGCCCCGGTCACCAGGAAAAATACCATGGCGGAAATCTTCAAGGTATCCTTGAAAGAATCGATAAATCCTTTCCACTTCAGCCTTCCGAAGGGTACCGTAACCGCCAGCGTGAAGAAAACACCCGCGGCTCCCGCTTCTGTCGGGGTGAAAACACCCACATAAAGGCCCCCGATAACCAGAATGAAGATAGCCACCGCTTCTATGACTCCCCAGAGGGATTTCATCTTCTCCCTGAGACTCGTCTTCGGCCCTGCAGGGCCCAGTTGAGGCCGTATCCGGCAAAGCACAAAAATCGTGAGAAAAAAGAGAGAGCCCAGGAGGATGGCAGGCAGGATGCCTGCGAGAAAGAGCTTAATGATGGATTGTTCGGTTTGCAGCCCGATGATAATAAGGACGACACTGGGCGGCATAACCGTTCCCAATGTTCCTCCGGTGGCGACCGTCCCGCTGCTGAGCAGTGCACCATAACCGTATTTCTTCATCTGCGGCAGCGCCACAGCCCCCATAGTGGCAACAGTGGCCGTGTTGGAACCGCAAATCGCCGCGAAGAGTTCATCCGCACCGATGGTAGCAATGGCAAGCCCTCCCCGCCAATGACCAAACCACTTGTAGGCCGCGTTGTATAACCTGTCGGCGATTCCGGAGTTAAAGGCAAGATAGCCGAGAAAGATAAAGAGAGGAACCACCGTCAATCCGTACTGGGAAAACGTGGCCCACACGTCCGTTCCAACCATATTGACGGCGGCATTAAATGAGACCACATGCCAGAACCCGCAGAAGCCCACTATCGCCATTGCGAACCCGACGGGCATCCCAAGCAGGAAGAGCACCAGGAGGAGACAGACAATTCCGATAATTCCAACTGCGGCAAGGCTCACTTTTCTTCCTCCCGGGTTCCCAGAAAAGACTGCAGTCCCTCAACCAGGAAGACCAGTGCCAGGGAGAAGCACCCAAGGGCTACTGCATACGTAAAGGGGAAGTAGACAATGCGCAGGGTTTCCGTCACCTCTCCTGTTCTCCAAAGGGTCGTTGCGTATTTTGCAACCTGCCATCCTACTATGGCGAAAAAAGCCGTACACACAATACCGTTGAGTCCGTTCAGGACTCGCTGCAATTTCTTGGGGAACCCCAGTACGACAATATCCACGGCAATATGGCCGTGCTTGATCTCCGTGTAGCCCAGGGCAAACGCCGTTACAACCGCCCCCAGGTATCCCATGAGTTCAAAGGTACCCCTTATGGGCACCCAGACAACCCGAAAAAATATGTTTCCACAGGTCAGGGCGATCATGACGGCCAAGAGAAGGCCGGCAATCCAGAGCAGCCCCTGGTTCAATAACCGGCTCATCTTCTCCAGAAAATCCATCCCATTTCTCCTGTTTCAGTGGATTTCAGCGCAGGAAATCCCCCGGCAGGGGTACGGGCCGCAGGCATCTACCTTGCGTCCAGCCTGCAACCCGTGCGAGATTCCGCCTGCTATCGACTCCTGTTATCTCCCTTCGTACATCTTCGAAAAGTCCTTGATATCACTCACGAGCGACTTGGCCGGGACCCCTTTTGCGCTCTCGGATGCGATCCATTGGTTGGTAATGGGATCAAGCAACGCGTCCCATTTGACCTTTTCTGCCTTGGAAAGGCGGATCACTTTCACCCCCTCTTTCCGTTGCGACCATGATACCGATGCCCTGGCATGCCTGTCCATATACACACCGGTCCACGCTGCCTGCTGGGTTCTCAGACCGTCAAATACTTCCTGGACATCTTTGGGCAGCGAATTCCACTTCGCCATGTTCATCACCACTGCGAATGGATATACGGCTGCATCGGTAAGCGTGATATACTTACACAGTTCTGCAAATTTGAAATCCTTCATGACCTCCAACGATGAGAACAGTCCTTTTACAACGCCCTTCTGCAGAGCCTCGGGGGTCGCAGGCATGGGCATGCCCACAGGGTTGGCGCCCCAGGCCTTCAGTATTTGCGCTGCACCGCCGGATGCGCGCAGATTGACGCCTTTGATATCGGCAAGGGTCCTTATGGGCTCCTTCGACATGATGTTCGAAGGTGCGGTCGTAAACATGGTCAGGACCTTTACCTTGGAAAAGGCCTCGGGTTGGTATTTTTGATAGATATCCCACAAGACGAGACTTCCCACCAGTGAGTCCGGAATTCCGAGCGGAAGGCTTGTGGCATTGGTAATCAGGAAACGTCCCGGCTGGTAAGCCATGCACAGGCATCCGATGTCGGCTTGGCCGGCGATAACGCCATCCATCATATTCTTGGCCCCAAGGAGGGTTCCGCCCGGAAAGGTATTAATCGCGACTTTCCCGTTGGTCCGCGCCTCCACCTCTTTCTTCCAGCGTTCCATCTGCACACAGGGAAAGGTGGGAGCAGGGGGAAAGTTTGCGTAGCTGAGCTTGATCGGCGCTGCTGCGGCGTTGCCGGGGATCAGGCTCACTGCCAGTATGGTTGCCAGGAAAACACCCGCTAATACGTAAGCCGTTTTTCGTCGCATGTCCAAACCTCCTTATGGATGGGTGGATGATCAGGAAAACCTACCAAAAAAGATTGATTTTTTCACCCCCTTTCCCAAAAAAGGAATCCTCCGGGTCCGCCGCACGAGCGAGTCCCCCTAGAAAGCCCTCTTCAGTTCTTTGTCAGCAATCCTCGTCTCGAAGTCCCTGGTCCCTCTGACTAGCAAGGTCTTCCGCACCTTTCCGAGAGACGTGCGGGGAAACGATGCGGCAAACGTCACCTTTTTCGGCCACTTGTAACGGGCCAGTTTCCCTTCACAGAAATTGACGAGGTCCTCCGCACGGCAGTCAACTCCCTTTTTCTTAATAACAAAGGCATGGCCGACTTCTCCCCATCCACTATCAGGGACTCCAACGACCGCCACGTCTTCTACTCCCGGGTGCTTTCTCAGCACCCGCTCGACTTCTGCCGGGTAGACATTTTCACCCCCGGAAATGTACATATCTTTTGCCCTGTCCACGAGGTAGAAATACCCGTCTTCGTCCACATGTGCCAGGTCACCGGTATGGAGCCACCCGCCCCTGATTGTTTCCTGGGTTCTCACAGGATCCTGCCAGTACTCCTTCATCATGATGGAACCGCGCACCACGATTTCACCCACTTCACCCGGTTTCACCAGCCTTTCGTGCGGGTCCACAAGATTGACTTCGGCATGGAAAACAGGCCTCCCCACGGTCCCCGGCTTGGACAGAGAAGCCTCTTCCGATGCCCACAGGAGAATGGAAGTCTCTGTCTGCCCCATGATCTGGCGCACCGGGAACCCGGACTCCTTGCATTGGACAAGCAGCTCATGCGTTGTTTTTTCGCCGCCGATCGCGGACACCTTCAGGGAAGAAAGGTTCGGTCTTTCGCCGGGTGCCGCATGCAGGAGTGCCTTGTAAATGGTAGGGACACCCAGGAATTTTGTCACGCGGAATCGTTCGATATCGCGGAAGGTCTTCACAGGATCGAATCTGGGGTGGATTATCATGGTGGCGCCTTTATAGAGCACGGGCGAAGCCTGGATAAAGAGCCCTCCTGAATGGAACAGCGGCAGGATGACGAGCATGATGTCATCAAAATGGAGCTTGAAGAAGATGTCGGCGTTTAGGCAGTTAAAAAAAGTCTTCCGGTGCGTCAACACCGCTCCTTTCGGCCGGCCGGTGGTTCCCGAAGTGTACATGATCACCTGGGGTTCCTCGGGGTCAGCGGGGCCCGTAGAACTGGTAGTGAAAGGTTCCTGTCCTTCGAATTTCTCCACCCCTGCGTGGTAATCCAGTACAGCCGGACCGGTTGTATGCTCGCCCACACTCGCAATCAACACCGGGGGCAGATAATCCTTGATGTGCGATGCGGCCAGTTCCTCTGAGAATTCGCTGCCGAATATGAAAAGCCGGGGCCGGCAGTTCTTGAGCGTATAATCCACCTCCGGGGCCGCCATGCGAAAATTGACGGGCACAAAAATGGCGCCTAATCGGGAACAGGCAAGGTAGAGTTCAATGAATTCCGGGCAGTTGCTCATCATAACCGCAACCCTGTCTCCCTTTTCGATCCCGATGGACTGGAGCCAACACCCGGTCCTGTTTGCTCGCCGGTACAGCATGGAATAACTGATGGTTTCGCCTTCAAAAATAAAGGCGGGCTTATCCGGATGGAGATCACTCCAACGCTCCACCCACCAAGCTATGCTTACGGATTTAACCACCGTCTCACGTCACCTGTCTTTCCTGGAAATTCCGAATATCGAGAATTAGAACCTTCTAGCCAAGTTCGTTGCTCTCTCTTGTACAGCAGGCCCTTTGTCTTGTGCACTGAGCCTCTCGTCACGCCCACTTACAGGGATCTAACGCTTCCCTACGAAATCAGGAGACCCATCGCATGGCCGTGGATTCAAAAGATATTGGGTTCAACCCATTCCCCGAAAACATCGCGGAACACGTTCGCCATTTCGCCCACGGTCGCATAGTTCCTGCAGCAATCCACCAGGAAGGGCATGACATTCCGTTTGTCTCTTGCCGCCTTTTCCAGGGCCTGGATGGATTCCTTGACCGCCTTGTTGTCCCTTGTCTTCCGGAGTTCTTTCAGGCGCTCTATCTGCAGTCGGGCCCATTCTTCGTTGTATTCATGGAGTTCCACCTCCATGTCCACGCCTTCGGTGTACTCGTTTACACCCACCTTCTTGACCAATCCCTCCTGCAGTTTCTTTTCGAATTCATAGGCCTGTCTTGCCACTTCCGCCTGTACATATCCCGAAGCTACGGCCTTGATCATGCCTCCCATTCTCTCGACTTTTTCCATCTCCTCCAGGATCTTTCCCTCCATTTCCTTGGTCAGGGTCTCCACAAAATAGGACCCTGCCAGAGGATCGACCGTGTCCCTGAGTCCGATCTCGTCCATGAGGATCTGGAACGTTCTGAGAGAGAGGAGCGCGGCCCGTTCCGTGGGGATGGTGTAGGCTTCGTCAAAACTGCAAAGGGCCGTGGTCTGGGCGCCGGAGAGGGCGGCGGTGAGGGCATAGTAGGCGCCGCGCATGATGTTGTTTTCCGGCTGCTGCTTGGTCATTCCCGAACCGCCCCCGCCGAATATGCCACGCAGGAAGAGCGCTTTCTTGTCCTGAACGGCATATCTCTCCCGCAGGAGCTTTGCCCAGAGCTTCCGGGCGGCCCTGAATTTTGCCACGTTTTCCCACAGGTTCCCGTAGATGTTCAGGTTGAAGGAGAACCTGCCCACGAAGTCTTCGGCCTTGTAGCCGCGGGCGACCACATTGTCGATGTAGGCAAAGGCAATCATGAAGGCGTAGGAGATCTCCTGGGCCGGGGTGCAACCGGATTCTCGGATATGGTATCCTGCCACGGAAACGGGATTGCACCTGGGCAGTTCCTTCATGGCGTATTCGATGGTGTCACCGATCAGACGGACAGCGGGCTCCACCGGGTATATCCAAGCGCCGCGTCCCACCATCTCTTTCAGGATGTCGTTTTGGGGTGTCGCGGATATCTCGGTCTTCTTGTATCCGAATTTTTCGGCCACGGCCTGGTACATGGCGAGCATGACGGAGGCGACGGCATTGATCGTCAGACCGGAACCGATGCGGTTAAGCTGGATATCCTTGAACGCTATCTCGAAGTCCCTCAGAGAATCAATGGCCATCCCGACACGCCCCACCTCACCTTCTGCCTTTGGATCATCGGAATCATAGCCCATTTGCGTGGGCAGATCGAAGGCCACATTGAGCCCGGTCTGGCCGTTGGCGATCATGAGTTTGAAGCGTTCATTCGTCTGGTCAGGAGTCCCGAAGCCGGTGTACTGCCTGGTTGTCCAGTTCCGGCTGCGAAATCCCAAGGGGTGCAGGCTTCTTGTGAAAGGGAATTCACCCGGATTGCCCAGGTCTTTCTCATAGTCGAACCCCACCCTCTCCAGATCTTCCGGCGTATACACAGGCTTTACCTTGATGCCGGACTGCAGAATGACCTCCCGGATCGCATCTTTTTCATCCTTGATATATGTGGCTACTCCCATACTATTCTCTCCTTTTCGCCGTGAGGATCGCTGGATCCGATCACGCAGCGGCGTTTTCCTTTATAAATCGGACGATCTCATCGAAATAGGCGCCCCCGGGGAATACGCCGTCCACACCCAGATCTTTCAACAGAGTGATGTCCCGGCTCGGAATGACGCCACCGACGACGACCAGCTTGTCATCGAGCTTTTCCTCCTTAATCAGCTGCATCAATTTCCTGGAAATGGGGACATGCGCCCCGGACATGATGGAGAGTCCGATCACGTCAACATCTTCCTGGAGGGCCTGTTTTACGATGCTCGGCACGGTCTGATGCAGCCCGGTATAGATCACTTCCATCCCTGCCTCCCGGAGGGCGTGGGCAACGACCTTTGCCCCGCGATCATGCCCGTCCAGGCCGGGTTTTGCCAGAAGCACGCGTATTTTTCTCTGTCCCATAACGTCCATACCCCTTTCCTAAATCAGCTCTTTCCAAATAAATTTGTATTCAAAGGGTGCTGAGATTTTTTTCGCACTCATACAATGCAAATTAGAAAATCCCAATGTCAAATCAATGACTAATGCCAAATGAACAAATTGATGGAAAACCTTCGCCCCCTAAAATCAAATTGATATGTTTTGGAATTGAGTCATTTGGATTTCATTTGACATTTGGTTTTCCGATCGGCCGCATCAGGGGAGGCCGAACTCCATATCATTACACACGTACCCTGAGTTCCTATGGCCTAAAAACCTACAGCCTATCTATCTACAGCCTGAATGGCCTACAGTCTACCTACCTATATCGCTGGTGTTTAGTTCGTCATCGAACGCCTTGAGAACGACTTCCCGGCCTCGGAGAATATGTTCCCTTACCAGCAGTTCCACTTTGTCCGCCTCCCGCTTCTTCATATGCTCCAGCATGAGGATATGGTCTTCATTGCTCTGCCTGGCCATTCCCTCGATCTTGAGGATAACCTGCCGGAAGCGGAATATCAGGTCGCGGAGGTCATTGATCATCTTCACGAGACGGGGACTCCCGCTCAGGGCGTACAGCAAGTCGTGGAATTCGGTGTTTATCTTCAGCAGGACATCCAGTTCGCCTCTATCAAGATGATCCTGATATTCACGTATCTTTTCTTCGAGAGGCATCAGGTCGCTATCCTGGTGTCTCAGGGCCGCCAGCCTTGCCGCGTAGCTCTCAAGAACGCTCCTGATACCGAGTGCCTCCTCCACATCGGCCCGCGTCAGCCCAACCACGAAAAAACCGCCGGCCGGTGAACGCCGGACCAGGTGTTCACGCTCCAGCTTGTGAAAGGCCTCCCTCACCGGCGTCCGGCTGATCCTCAAGGCCTCGGCCAGGCGGCTTTCAACCATCCGGGTGCCGGGAGCAACATCTCCCCTGACCACGGCGTGTTTCAGGTTGTCATAGACATACTCACCAAGGGAAGTGCGTTCAGGTGGTGACCTGAATCCCTTCAGGGTTTTATCGAGGGGGTCTGGATCCCCGGCGTGCGCCATAACGTTTCTCCCGGATGATTAAATGCCGAACTGCCTCGCGATAGTGGTCTGCAGCACTTCATGGGTCCCGCCGCCATAGAGCAGAAAGCGGCAATCCCGGTAATATCTCTGGACCGCGTATTCCATGGAATAGCCGTATGCCCCGTAGATCCTCGTGGCCTCGTCCGCCGCCTTGCAGGCCGACTCCACCGTGAAATACTTGGCCATTGATGCTTCATTCAGGCAGGGAATCTTATTATCAATGAGATGGGTGACTTTGTAGGACATTAAATGACCTGCCTCCAGGTTGACCGCCATGTTCGCAATCTTGGCCTGGATCAGCTGGTATTTGCCGATGGGCTTGCCGAACTGGACGCGCTCCTTGCAGTACCGGATTGAGTCATCCATCGCGGCCCGGTGCAAGCCCAGGGCAAGGCAGGCGGTCATAACCCTGATCTCCGCCAAAATAGTAAGCAGGACATCAAGGCCCCTGCCTAATTCCCCAAGCATGTACTCAGGAGGGACGCGGCAGTTGTTGAAGTAGATCTCGGAAAGGGATGATGTCCGGGTGCCGAGGGTCTCGAATTTCTTGCTGTGGGAAAACCCGGGCGTGTCGGTCGGGATGAAGCAAAACATGAGCCCCTTCAGTTTCTTCGCGGGATCAGTCTGGCAAAGGACCGTGTGGAAGTCGCCGTACGGACCGCTGGTTGACCAGGTCTTCATGCCGTTAATCACCCAGCCGTCTTCGGTCTTCACAGCCGATGTCCGCACGTTTCCGAGATCGGATCCGGCTTCCGGTTCGGTCAGTTGGAAGGCCCCGATTTTTTCACCCCTTAACGCAGGGCGGAGGTATTCATCGTGCATTTCCCTGGAGCCGTAGAGATAGAGGCCGTTCGTGGCCATGAGGCACTGCATTGCCGTCACTGCGGCGAGACTCAGGAGCCCCCGGGCCAGTTCCTCCATGGCAATGCAATAGAGGGTGGTATTTCCCCCCGAACCGCCCACTTTCTTGGGATACCGTATCCCCAGGATCCCCATATCAGCGAGTCTCTTGAACAATTCCGCCGGGAATTCGCCCTTTTCATCCAGTTCCCTGGCCACGGGGATGACTTCCTCGTCCACAAACCTCGCCATGATTTTCCTGTGGAGCCTTTCTATGTCTGAACGCAGCATCTCGCCCCCTTCTTCTCTATAATTCCCTATTTCTTTTTGCCTGCCTTGATCTGCTTCGTGAGCACGGGCACAACCTCGTGCAGATCGCCCACGATGCCCCAATCAGCAACCCCGAAGATGGGCGCCCCCTCATCCTTGTTGATCGCGATAACATACCGGGAGCCAACCATGCCGGCCCGGTGCTGGATAGCGCCCGAAACACCGCAGGCGATGTAGAGTTCCGGCCTGACGCTGAGGCCTGTCTGACCCACCTGCCGCTCAACCGGCAACCATCCTTCTTCGACGATAATCCTGGTCCCTGCAACCTCGCCTTCCAGTGCGTCCGCCAAGGAAAACAGCGCTTTCAACTCTTCGCGGGATCCAACACCCCTGCCTCCTGCCACGATCACTTTTGCCTGGTCGAGTTTCATGCCTTTCTTTTTCTCCCGCACTACCTCCAGGACCTTGGTCCCTATTTCCTTTTCAGTGAGGGAAATTTTGTGCTCGATAACCTCCGCCGTTTTCCCGCTTCGTTCTCCTGCCTCCATGACCCCCGGTCGGACCGTCGCCATCTGTGGACGCGAATAGCGGTTCGCAATGGTGGCCATAACGTTTCCGCCGAAAGCGGGCCTGGTCTGGAGGAGGATTCGTTCCTCGGGATCGATAGACAGCTCCGTGCAGTCAGCGGTCAGTCCCACGCCGACCCTCCTGGAAACACGGGGAGCCAGGTCCCTCCCGATATGTGTGGCGCCCATGAGCAGGATGTTCGGTTTGTAGCGCATCACGAGTTCTTCCACAGCCTTCGCATAGGCAACTGTCCGGTAATCCTTCAGGGCGCGGTGCTGCACCAGATAGACATTGTCAGCGCCGTACTCCCCGAGCATCCCGCAAAGGCCGGATACCTTGTATCCCAGGAGCACCGCCGAGACATCCTGACCCAGGTCACCGGCCAGATCCCGGGCCTTGCCGAGCAATTCCAGGGAAACCGGTGTCAGGACGCCGTCCCGCTGTTCGGCGAATACCCAGACACCTTTTCTGTCGCTGAAATCGGGAATCTTCCTCGGCTCCACATCCGTCTGCACGGCTTGCGGCTTACAGACCTGTACACAGGCGCCGCATGATGTGCAGTTATCCAGGATGTGCGCCTTGCCGTCAATCACTTCCACGGCCCCGTAGGGGCATGTCTTCACGCAACGTTTACAGCCGTTGCAGAGATCAACCTCAATCCAGACTGTCATGTTTCATCTCCCTGTCTCCAAGTCATAAATGGCTATTTTTCACAATCTCGTCGTCGATCTGCGGGATCACTTGATCTTCTTAATCTTGCAAAAAATATCTCATTTCTGAATTGGAAACTCGCTTGTACCGAAAATCCGTTTGTGAATGGCCACGCGCGAATTCCTAAATCAGCATGCTTTTTTTGAGTTTCCCGACCAGTTCCTCCACGACCGTTTCCGTATCACCGCGGAGCATCTCTCCCTGTCTCTTGAACTTGGGGGCGAAGGTCTTGATCACGTGCGTGAGAGATCCTTCCAGGCCCACCTCCCTGGTCTCCATGCCTATATCGGCGGCATTCCACACCCTTATTTTTGCCTTCTCACCACAGGCATCGATCAGGCGCGCCACATGGGAGTATCGCGGCCTGTTCATGTCTCCGATGACCGTCAAGAGGGCAGGAAGGGCGCACTGGATCCGCTCGAACCCGTCTTCGAGCCGTCTCTTCACCACCATGCTGTTTTTGCGCACTTTTTCGATGTCGTACACGTAGCTGACCTGCGGCAGGCCGAGATATTCGGCCACCTGCGGCCCTATCTGGGCGGTGTCGCCGTCTATAGCCTGCCTGCCGCAAAGGACAAGGTCAAAGTTCCCTGTCTTTTCTATGGCCTTTCCCAGGGTGGTGGACGTGGCCCACGTATCGGCACCGGCAAATGCCCTGTCTGAGAGCAGCACGCCCTCATCGGCACCCATGCCGATGGCCTCTGAAATAGCATCTATGGCCTGAGGAGGACCCATGGAAAGTGCGGTAATCTTTCCGCCAAAGCTCTCCTTCAGGCGTATTGCCGCCTCAAGCGCGTGTGCATCATCAGGATTGATAATACTCTCGATACCCTCCCTGATGAGATTTCCCGTCCCGGGATCAAGTTTGACGTCCGCTGTATCGGGGACCTGTTTCACCAAAACAATGATATTCATACTGCCTCCACTAGTAAGTGCTGCGTGCTGGGTGTTGAATGCTGAGTGTTGAGTTCACCGTGCGGAAGGCCGAGTTTTGCTCCAATTCCTTCCGCTTCAAATGACTCCTTTCTCTTTCAGCCGGTTGATATCTTCCTCGGAATAACCCAGGGCGCCGTAAACGGCCTCGTTGTGTTCACCGAAGCGGGGAGGAAAACTCAACTCACGGTCCGTGGTTTCAAGAAACGGCGTCATATATGGGGGAGGGGCCAGGGTGATGCGCATTCCGGTAACCGGATCTTTCGCGTAAAGGAGTCTCCTTTGCACCAACGGATCCGAAACCACCTCCGGGATGGTCCTGATCTTGCTTATGGGGATGGTAATGGCATTGAAAAGTTCTATCATCTCTTCCGAGGTATGTTGTTTCGTGATATGATTTATGGCCCGGTTGAGGTTTTCCACGTCAGCTATCCTTCCGGCGTTCTTTTCATACTCGGGCCTGTCAAGAGCCTCGAACTCCTTCTGAGCGGCAAGCGATTTCCATTGCCGGTCATTCCCAACTGCCACATACACGAACCCGTCGGTCGTTTCATAGACGGAGACTGGGCAGAAAAAGGCATGGGTGTTGCCCCGCCTCGTCACCTCCTCTCCGAAGCTGGTGGAGAGGGTGATGGGCACGGTCAGCCACGATACCGAGGATTCAAACATGGCCAAATCGATCCGGCTCCCTTTGCCGGTATTTTGCCGCCTGTAGAGCGCCTTCATCAACAGACCGTAGCCGTGCTCACTCGTACCCATGTCAGGGAGTGGAATTCCGAGAACCTGCGGATCTCCTCCGCTTTCGCCCGTCATCTCCATGAGCCCCGACTTTGCCTGCAGTATGGGATCGTAGGCCGCTTCGTTGCTTTCGGGACCGAATCCGGTCACTCCCAGCCAGATGATATCCTCTTTCAAGGCCTTGAGGGAATCATAGTCGATGCCGAGTTTCTTGTAGTTCCTTGGGAGCTGGTTTGTTGCAAAGATATCCACATCCAAATCCCGAATCAGACGGCGGAAGATTTCCTGTCCTTCCGGCTTTGTCAGATCCAGGGTCAGGGCCCTTTTCCCTGCATTGATACAGAGAAAATAGGCATTCATCCGTTCTTCTCCCAGGACGTTATTTCCAATGAGTCTGTTTGGATCGCCGTAGACCGGGTGTTCCAGTCTGATCACCTGCACACCGTCCTGGACAAGGCGAAGGGTCAAATAGGGTAATACGGTTGCCTGTTCAAGGGAAAGAACGGTGAGATTCTGAAAGAGTTCCATGGGAAATCCTCCGCCGGAAGGGAAAGAGGATAGAATTGAGGCATATGTATCTTGTATACGGTATACAGAATACATATGTCAAGTGTTCATTTGTCCTCTCAGGAAGGTTCTTCGGACTGCCGAAAAAGGGTTATCCTCCGCTATTTCCCGGTCTTCATTTCTCGGATCATGGAGTATCATAACGGCGGACGGATATGGCGCCAGGGATGGAGCTGCTCGTAGGCGCGGGCGGCCTGCAGTACCAGGTCATCCCGGTGTCTGGGTCCCACGATCTGAAGACCGGCCGGGAGTCCGGCCCCGGTATGCCCCACCGGAACCGTTGCCGCGGGATGTCCGGAAAGGTTGAAGGGGTACGTGAAGGCCACAGCGCCCAAAAGGGGAATCGGGTGTCCGTCTATCTCTGAGGGCGGCGGTCCCTTTGCGCCGAATGCCTCCGTCGGCATAGTCGGTGTGAGGAGAAGATCAACCTGTTCAAACAATTTCCAGAGCACTTCATTCAATCTCGTCCGGGTCTTCTGCATACCGATGCGGTCATCCACAGAGAGCAACCGCGCCTGATCCAGTGACAACACCAGCGTTCTCCCCAATTCCTCGCGTACCCGCGCGAAATCCTCATGCAGCATTCCATACAGCTCGATGTTCATCAGCCGGGCCCATGCCTCGCTCACCTCGGGGAACCCTCCTTCCCACAATTCCACGTGATGACCCATCTGCTCGAATGACTTCACGGCATCTTCCACGAGACCTGCCACGTCCCGCTGGACCCGGG
Organism: uncultured Desulfobacteraceae bacterium; assembly: GCA_964581175.1. Lineage (GTDB taxonomy): Bacteria > Desulfobacterota > DSM-4660 > Desulfatiglandales > Desulfatiglandaceae > B46-G9. The sequence goes on along the minus strand of CAZONI010000015.1, from coordinate 10,881 downwards.
CGTAGCCGAGGGTTGGACTGTATGCAATTTTCAGCTGAGGGGGAAGCTGCTCCAGGCATGTCCTGAAGGATGTTGAAGGCCGAGGAAGCGAGGCCGGATCGGCCGGATGATACCCCGCGGTGCAATCAAGGTACAAAGCGGCATCCCCGACTGTTCTCGAAAGGGGCCCAAGGGCCCAGGTCCCAGTCATGTGGAGCAGGTTCCCAGGTCCCATCGGAATCCTCCCGTAGGTGGGTTTTATGCCGAAACACCCAGAATAGCAGGCCGGTATGCGGATGGAGCCCCCGCCGTCTGATCCGGTGGCCAGCGGGACCAGACCGGCTGCCACTGCCGCGGCAGAACCCCCGCTGGATCCACCCGGAGTTCTTTCCGGATCCCATGGATTGCGTGTCACGCCGTACAGCCTGTTTTTCGTGAATCCCGTGAACCCGAACTCCGGGGTGTTCGTCTTCCCCAACACAATTGCTCCTGCCTTCCGGAGGCGTGCGACCTGAAGCGAGTCGCGTCGAGCCACATTCCCCCTGAAAGGAATGGAACCGAAGCTGGTCACCATGCCGTTCACGTCTTCCAGGTCTTTCACACCGACAGGAATGCCTGCCAGGGGGCCCGGATCTCTCCCGGCTGCTATCTGGTCGGTCATCCGCTTGGACTCCTCCAGGGCCTGCTCTGCCCGGAGGGCAACAAAGGCGTTGAACCGGGGGTTGATTGCTTCTACCCGCTTGATCGTCTCATCCATGAGTTCCGCGGGGGAAATCTCCTTTGAGCGAACGAGTGCCGCAAGCTCCGCGGCAGAATAACCCAGAAGATCCTGCATGCCTTGTTTCCTTTCACGCCCGGTGACGAGCCGCCCTCCGGATGACCCTGTTCATTCCCGCCGCAGTGAACATTCTCACGCAGAGCGGAAGACATCCGGTGCTCTCCCCGAGGGAGATCGGGGAGGAAGCGTATTCACGGATTGCAGGGAATGAAAACGCCGCCCCGAAAAGCTCCCTTTTCTTCCGGGGCGACGGTTCTTGAGAAATATCGGAATTCTCTCCAGTTCGGCTCAGAGCCAGGGCAAGATGAGAAACCCGATGGAAGTAATCACAAAATAGACGATAAAGATCACCATCAAATATCCCATGATATCACGGAAATTGAGTTTTGCCACCGCCAGCATGGCGATGGCCCAGAAGGGCTGGATCATGTCCGTCATCATGTCTCCCCACGCGTAGGCGATCACGGTCTTGTACGCAGGGATGGCGAGCTGGTGTCCGGCAGGCAGGACATATGGTGCGGTCATCAACCACTCTCCACCTCCGGAGGGCACAAGGTAGTTCAAGATGCCCCCATACCAGTAGGTGAACATGAGGAAGGTGGAGGTGCTGCTGATTGCCACAAACCACCCGGTGAAGGTCTGGGACAGAAGGGTGAACTTGATCAGCCCGTAAATGCCGGCATAAAAGGGGAACTGGATAACGATCCCCCACACGGCCTTGCCCGACTGCTCCGTCGCCTTGATAAATGACCATGGCCGCCAATGGAACAGGATCGCGAGCATCAGGAAGAAAAAGTTTACGTTATTGAGGGTCAGCCAGGTCCCGGCGGGCTTTCCCTTCAGGTAGGAATAGAGTCCGATGGCGCCGCCGATCACGATGATGATATTGAAACCAGGCCACCAGTTCATCCAATCGGAGGGTGATTTGGCCGGATCCCTTCTCGGCGGCTCATAGATTTTGAGCTGCTCCATGAGTTCCGGTGCCACAACGTAGGTGTTCTCCGGGGTCGGGTGCATCTTCGCCATCAGCCAGGTCACCACGATGATAACAATGGCTACCAGGATGAGGTTGAACGGATGAAAAATAGTAGTCCCCGTGGAGATAGGGCCGCTGATAAGTCCTTCCTTGATTGCCGTTTTGACGATGTCATTGCCGGAAGACGCCATCATGAGGGTCGCGGAACCGGTGAGACCCGAGTGCCAGGTGCATCCCAGACCCAGGTATGCCGCTGCCACCAGGAGCCTGTAGTCCACCTTTGGATTCCTCCGAACGATGAATAGCGCCACGACGGCGCTTCCGATGAGGGAAAACCCCCACGAAATCCACGCGGACAGGGTGGAAAAGAGGGCCATTACTACAATGGCCTGGGCCGGTTTGTCTTGATTGGGCACCCCCGCGAGACCGTCCAACAACCTGCGCACCGGCGGTGAGAGGGCAAGGATGTACCCGGTCATCATAATGAGGCACATCTGCATTGCGAATTGGAGGTACACCCAGAATCCTTTGCCCCATGCGTCGATTCCGCCGTAAAGCCTGTCCGCGAGACCGGTCTCTTTGCCGAATCCCCAGATAAGGGCCAGAACGTACGCGATTATGCTGAGAATTAAAACGATCACAAAAGAATCAGGAATCCATTTTTCTGTCCAGTTCGTCAAACCTGCTCCTAGATTCCTGAGAAATCCCTGTCCCTCTTGCTGATTACTCTCGGCCATGATTTCCTCCATAGATAAGAGTTGACGATCTGAAAACGCTGTGTCTAGAATCCCGAACAGTGAAAAAAGCCTTCATCACCTCCTTTTCTCGTAGTTTGGTCCTCGAAAGACGCCCTTTTCGGTATAACAGCAGCGAGCATATCTCCCGCGTGTCCAACAAAAAAACCCCTGCCGCGGTACACCGCTTCAGGGGTTTTGTCTTATCCGGACGCCCACAAGCGCTCCTTTTTAATTTAAGAAATATTTGTTACACGTACTTCTTAAATCATATATTAGGTTCCTCTTGTAATGATTTGACTACACTTTGTCAAGACAAAAGGAGAAATTCAATATCATCTTTTTCCTTGTTTCTCATCCCTGGTAATTTCCTTTCCTGAGGGAATGCCTCCTTTTCTGGTAGCGCAGGACGGCGCGATTGTGTTCTTCCAGGGTCGTGGAAAAATGATGGGTTCCATCGTTTTTTGACACGAAATAGAGGTACTTGTCGGGAGCGGGAAGAAGCACTGCCTTGATCGCTTCAATCCCCGGATTTGCTATCGGGCCAGGCGGCAATCCCCTGATAACATAGGTATTATACCGCGTCGGACGTTCCAGGTCCTTTTTTGTGAGATTTCCCGAGAAACACGGAAGACCATAAATCACGGTGGGGTCACTCTCGAGACGCATCTTCTTTCTGAGCCGGTTAAGAAACACGCTCGCGATCTTGGGCCGTTCCGCTGCTTTCCCCGTCTCCTTCTCCACAATGGATGCCAGAATGACCACCTGTTTAAGAGACAGGGGACTTTTCTCGAGATCTTCCTGGTACGGGGAAAGCATTTCCCGGAATCTTCTGACCATCACATCGATCACCTTTCTCGCATCCATGTCGTGGCGGAGCCGATAGGTATCCGGATACAGATACCCTTCAAGGTCCTGCTCCGGTATGCCGTACTTTCTGGCAAGGTCCGGGTCCCCGGAAAAGCGAAGAAACGCCTCGGCATCGGTGATACCCTTTTCAGAGAGAAGCTCGGCAATCTGTTTGCGGTTGAATCCTTCGGGAATGGTGACGGGATAGGTAATGCCCACCCCCCTGATCAGGATGCTGAAGATCCTGACCGGGGACATGGAAGGACTCAGAAGATACTCTCCCGCCTTTATCTCCCTGCCATATCCCATCCACCTGCCCCAGAGAACGAAGAGAGTAGGACTCTTGATGATGCTTTTCTGCCCGAGGATTCCTGCCACTTCCCTGAGTGTTGTGCCCTCGCGAATAGCAATAATCCGATGATCTCCACCTCTTCCGGCCGGGTTCATCAGGTAGTAGCCAAAGCCCATCACCACAAAAACCGACAGCAGAAAGATCAATCCGACACAATAGAGGAAAAGCCTTTTTCTATTTTCAATAAACGACATGGCGTGTTCCCACGGATGGATTTTATCCCCCTACATAACGGCTCAAGGCCAACCCCAATGACAATAGCAGGCCGGTGGCAATGACCGTCTGTATGGTCATGGCCTGGGCCGGGATGAGACGCTCATGGGAGTGGTATTGTTTCCAGAGTATCTTGATGGCCTTCAAGGCGAGAGGAAGTGAGGCGAAACTCACCATAATGATATAGGGCATGCCCGCAGCTCCGACAAGAAAGATGATTGACGCGAAAGCACAGAACACAAGCACACAGTAACCATACCGGCTCGATCGCAGCCCGAGCCTCACCACGAGGTTCCATTTCCCCGCCTTTCTGTCGGCCTCATAGTCAGGGAACTCATTGATCCAAATGATAGCTGCCACCAGGAACCCCTGGGGAAAACCGAGGACAAAAGCGGACCAATTCACCGAATCGGTCATAACATAATACGCGCCCAGCGTGATCAGGGGACCAAATGCGAAGAAAATCACCAGCTCACCGAGTCCTTTTGACATATACTGAAAAGGAGAAGCGGAATACACCCAGCCTGCCAAAAGCCCAAGACCTCCGAAAATGAGCACCCATGGACGTTTCAGGATAACCAGCCAGATGCCTGAACCAATACCGACGGCAAGGAAAATGACGCCCAGAAGCAGCACTGCAGATGCGGATATTTTCCCCTCCTGGATAACACGGCTTCCGCCGCTGAACGGAGTCGGTCGCAGATTAATGGGATCGCTCCCGCGTGCATCGTAATAGTCATTGAGCAGGTTAGCGCCAAGATGCAAGGAACCAACACCGAGCAGGGTTAGACCAAAGAGGGAGGGCGAAAAGCTCCCCTTTGAGAAGGCATACGCCGCGGCCACGGTCACGGTCACCAGCGATCCTATCAGAAAAGGGGCCCTCAGGGCCTTCAGGTACACGCCGATCATGATACCTCCGCAGGTTCGATATTCCTCGGGAGAGTCAATGGAATCCTTTAAGGTTCCGGATTCTAGTATTTGGGTGAGGATAAGTCAATCTATGGTGGATCAGGATTCCTCTCCAACTACTCGCGCTCACACACGTTGATAAAATTTGACGGTGGATTTGAGTGTATCGGCTCCGTAAACGGAAGAATAGACACGCCGAAGCCGTTTCGGAAGAATGGCCGGTTGGTTGTCCCCACAGGGCATCGCCGGGAAAAAGGCTTTAGTACACCGTGGGCTGTACTGAGAGGACTGGACACGGAGCGTTTCTGATTGCGCGCGCGGTCGTGGAACCCACAAACAGGGTCTCCATCAGGCCACGCCCTCTGAACCCAAGGACCATTAAATCCAGGTCGTTTACCAAGGCATATTTGGACAATTCCTCATGAGGTTGGCCCGCGAGGATTACGGTTTTCGGCGTGCACCAGTGCAGTGCATCTTCGGGAACCATCTGGATCAACTGCTCCTTCAGTCGGTCCCGTAAATCTTTCTCTCCCGGCACACCCTCTCGACCTTCAGATCTTCTCAGTTCCCTGTAGGCAGAGGGCTCAACAACATGGACCAGGTGCAGTTCAGACTGAAATTGCTGGGCGAAGCTTAAAGCGTATTGAAATCCAAGATCAGAGTCAGGGGAAAAATCGCACCCGACGAGAATCTTTTTCAGTTTGCTCTGCCGCTCACCAGTAGCTTGAGGTACTTCTTCAGCGCTCCGCACGACCAGCAGCGGGCAGGCAAGCCTCCTCATCAGGTGTTCGGTTACAGAGCCCAGCACGAGGCGTTTCAAACCGGAGCGCCCGTGGGTAGCAGAAATCACGAGGTCCGCATCCTTTTCAGAGGACAACCGTTCAATTTCATCAGCAGTCCGTCCTAGAACGACGAGGGGTTCCCATTCAATGGCATGCTCTCCCATGAGTACTGAAATTTCTTCCTCAGCGTCTCTCGTCATTCTATCCTTGTCCAGTCCGGGATCCCTTATGGCCTCACCGTATGCCGACATAACGGGAAAGTCCACGACATGACAAATATAGAGCCTCGCTCCAAACTCTCTGGCCAACGCCACTCCGGTAGGGATCGTGAATTTGGAACACTCTGAAAAATCTGTCGCGCAAATAATTCTATTCAGTTGCATCCTCATCTTCAATTCCCCCTGTCTTTCTTTTTGTAGCTTCAGCCTTTATGGTGTGATTTCAAGCAGGTGCAAGGTACCGGTGTCCAGGATGAAGCCTTTTTCTTCGATTCCCAGCCTCCCGCCGGCATTTTTTTCGCCTGTCCATGTCCTCCGGCATCACCCCCCTGATCTCTGCTTCTTCTCTTTAGAGAGGACTTGAGTATACTTTTCCCGAAAGCTCACGGGAAAGGGAAAGAAAGAGGAAGGTTTCACTGCAGGCCCAGGGCAAATGGAGAGGGGATGTGAAGATGCCCGAAAACTCAACCGGAGCACACTGCTATCAGCGCCGCTGCAGCACGGTTCACCTTCCAGAAAAATTACCCGCACATCACAATTGGGACTTCTTTTACTTTAATTTTAGAAAATGAAGAGAAAGAGTGTCAAGCTCATTCTCCCTCTCTCTTTTATTTCGTGCCAGTCACGGACGGCGACCCGGAGTTCTGCAGGAGAGCGCAGATTTCCCCGCCAAAAAGCTCTCTTTGCCATACCCTCAGCCCGGGAATAGCTGCCAGTTCCTCCTGCTCATGAGGGAAAATGAAAGCAATGGCATCGATCTGGGCGTTTGTGCATACAACAGAACCGTCGATTCCAATGTCTCTTGCGCGTCGTTTCCTCCAGGCCTTCAGGGCCTTCACCCTGCCCGACACCCTGCTATCCATCTGCCGTCGTCTGTTTCTGGGGAACGCGGGGAGTTCCTCTTCTCCTGTATTCATAGCCTGTTCTGTCCTTTTCAGAATAGAATCTCCCAGGGTCCGTATCTGCCTGGCGCTCAATCCGTTTATGGAAGAAAGTTCCAATTGGCTTTTGGGTTTCTTTTCCACGATCTCCATGATCGGGGTATTCGTGAGAATCTTGAACGGAGGAAGATTTCTGCGTCTGGCCGTTTCGTCCCGCAACTGCAGGATTGATTCCAGAACTGCCAGGCTCGTGCGATCAAGCCTGCTTGCCCCCTTGAACCCGAAAAAGAGCGGTCCTTTTGCCGGCGGATCCTGACGGACTTTGCTCAGGACCCGACACTCTTCTTCTACCCAGGCGAGCCGGTCTTCGGTACACAGCTCTTCTTTGAGCATCGCGCTGAGAGAGAGAAGATAGAACGTATCCTGAACCGCGTAGTCAAGCATGGGTGGAGGCAATGGCCTCTTTGACCAGTCCTTTTTCTGATACTTCTTGTCAATATGAACTCCCAGCTTCTGCTTGAGAAGAGTGGCAAGGCCGGTTTCCTTGCTCCCCAGGAACCGTGCCGCAATTTGCGTGTCAAAAAGGGATTTCACTTCAATGCCGAAATCCCTGTGGAGGGCACGTATATCATTATCCGCTCCATGGAATATCTTCTGTACACGGAGACTTGCGAAAACCGCAGAAAGGAGGGAAAGATCTTTCAACGCCAGCGGATCCACAAGAATATTCAGGGACCGCGTTGAAATCTGGAGCAGGCATGCCTGTTCGCGGTAGTGAAAAAGCGAATCCCCCTCTAGATCCACTGCTATGGCCGGTTCCTTTTCGAGTTCCGCTGCCATACGGCCGAGAGAAGACTTATCTGCCACCAGGACATGGGAAAATCGCTTCGTGCTCATCTTCTCTTCTTTCATGCTCTCATCAGATTTCCGGGATACCGAAAAAAAGGGCATTTCATCCTTATTTGATGAAATGCCCTTATTGTTTGCCAAAGCGGTACGCTATACTACGGTAACATTGGCTGCGGCCGGACCTTTTGTTCCTTGCTCAATATCAAAGGTAACCCGATCGCCTTCGTTCAGGGACCGGAAACCATTGCCATTGATCGCAGAATGATGAACAAAGACATCCGGGCCGTCTTCCTGCTCGATAAAGCCGAAGCCCTTACTGTCATTGAACCACTTCACTGTTCCATTTGCCATAATGACATCCTCCTTTCAAGATTTTTCAACAGTTCGAATCTTAAGGTTGTCACTCTGGACAAATGAAACTACTCCTTAGAACGAAACCTGTCCATCAAGAAGGGCATGCCTTTCTTGATTCTCCTATAATAAATACTTCCTTTAGGAAGTCAAGCTAATAATTTTTGGTTCACCCGATTTCTGGGTGCTTTTACGCTCAAAAGTCTAGGATCTTCTCCCAATGACCCAGGGGACAGACATGGCAGAGGGGCCTTTTCTTACAATATTGTTTCCCAGTCATCACGATGAGGGCGTGAAACTCGTTGAAGAGACCCGCGTCTTCAGGCAGGTTATCCATAAACAATCCCTGCAACTCATGATATTCCATCTGCTCTTCAGCCATGCCGTGACGAACAAGGATGCGATGGCTGTATGCGTCCACCACGAACACGGGGCGCTGCAGTGAATAGAGGAGAATGCTGTCCGCCGTTTCCGGCCCAATGCCGTTCACAGCCAGCAGGTGTTCTCGCAAATCTCCCGTTTCCTCCCTGGAAAGCCTCTCCAGAGACCCTCCATACTGTTCAAAAAGAAACCGGATCAGGTTCTTCAATCTCCTCGCCTTGATGTTGTAATAACCGGACGGACGAATTTCTTGTGCAAGTGCATACGGCGGAATGGTGTTCAGGGCCTTCAGGGAGAGGAGGTTATGATCCTTAAGATTTCGAATCGCCTTCTCCACATTGGTCCAATTGGTGTTCTGGGTAAGCACGGCCCCGACCATAATCTCGAGCGTGGTCTCTCCCGGCCACCAGTCCTGCGGACCAAAGTGGTCCAGCAGAAGTTGATACATATCCAAAAGGCTGCGGCCCGTTTGGCTCTGAACGAGTGTTTCAGACAAAACAAAACCTCCTTCACCCTTAACAACCCAAACTCACCGTCAGGTTTCTTCTACGTCTATGACGGCACCCGGTTTGGAAACAATCCTGATCACCAGCAAGGCATTAGATGCAAGGCGCCGAGGAGCGACGACTGAGGCGTATACAACAATACGCCGCAAGGAGGAGCGAGCGAAGGCAACGCCGCAGATGATGCCTTGCCGGTGATCAGGGAATAACTTGACAGCGCTGCCACAATACCTTAGATTTGGCTTCCATGTCAAACACGGCATGTGCCTTGCAGTAACACAAGAATGCGGGAGCACCCGTTCTCTTGCTCTTGCGGGCTGGACCCGGGATTTCTTCTCAAAAGCTGCGGATGGATATGGCAACACCGTCAAAACAAAAACTGGCCAGAACCAGGAATATAGGCATTATCGCGCATATCGACGCTGGAAAGACAACGGTGACCGAACGGATTCTCTATTACACCGGCCGCCTCCACAAAATGGGCGAAGTACACAACGGCGAAGCGACAATGGACTGGATGCTGGAAGAGAGGGAAAGGGGGATCACCATCACCTCTGCCGTCACTTTCTGCGAATGGAGAGGCCACCATATCAATATCATCGATACTCCCGGACATGTGGACTTCACCATCGAAGTCGAACGGGCGCTGCGGGTCCTGGACGGCGCCATAGGCGTGTTTTGCGCTGTGGGCGGTGTGGAACCGCAGTCTGAGACTGTCTGGCATCAGGCTGATCGTTACCATGTGCCGAAAATCGCGTTTGTGAACAAGCTGGACCGAGTCGGCGCTGATTTTTTCAAGGTTGTAGAGAGCATGCGAGAAAAGCTGGGAACTGTTCCCCTGGTAACGCAGATACCGTGGGGAACAGAAGATCAGTTCCAGGGTGTTATAGACCTGCTTCGCATGAAGGCCATTGTCTGGGAGGATGAATCCCTCGGGGCCAGCTACGAGGAAGTCCCTATCCCTGACTATCTTGTTGAAACCGCATCCGAGTACCGGGAAAACCTGATGGAGACCCTGGCAGACAAGGATGATTCCATCATGGAAAAATACCTTGCCGAGGAAGAAATCAGGGAAGAGGAGCTCAAAGCCGCCATCCGGAACGCCACGGTACGGCTGCAACTCACCCCGGTCTTGTGTGGAAGCGCCCTCCGCAATAAAGGTATCCAACCGCTGCTGGACGCCATTACCGATTACCTGCCCTCTCCAATAGACATTCCCGCTATTATTGGTCACGTGCCGGACACCGGGAAAGAAGAATCGCGTCCGTCTGATCCGCAAGGGCCGTTTTCTGCCCTTGCGTTCAAGGTCATGATGGACCAGGGGAGAAAAATGACCTATCTGAGGGTTTACTCCGGCTCCATCGACGTCGGCAAACCCGTGTTCAATTCCGCAAAAGGAATCACGGAAAAACTCTCCAGACTCCTCAGAATGCATTCCAATAAGCGGGAACGCATAGAAAGTGCTTCCGCCGGGGATCTGGTCGCCGCCATGGGTCTCAAGAACACCAGCACCGGAGATACGCTCTGCACGGAAGACAAACCCATCCTGCTGGAGCCGATCAAGTTTAATGAACCGGTCATCACCATGGCCGTGGAACCAAAATATGTTCAGGATCAGGACAAATTAGTGGAAACACTCGAAAAGTTCTCTGACGAAGATCCTACCTTCAAGTACAGGATCGATGAAGAAACGGGCCAGACCGTCATCTCAGGGATGGGAGAGCTGCATCTTGAAATTCTGGTGGGGCGCATGAAGAGGGAGTTTTCCGTGGAGACCAACCAGGGAAAGCCCCAGGTGGTCTACCGGGAAACCATCAGCAAGACTGTCTCTCATGAAGAGGTTTTCCAGCGGGAGCTCGGAGGACAGCAGCATTATGCAGGAGTGCTGCTTGAAGTAGCCCCCCTGCCCCGGGGGAGCGGCAACAGCTTTTTGGATCGATGCAGGAACCCTGATTTGACTGAAGAGTTCCTGGCCGCCATCCGGGAAGGGGTGACTGAATCCGAGGGCAGTGGCGCCATGATGGGATACCCGGTCATCGATACCCGGACAACCCTCCTCGATGCTCAAATTCGGGAATCCCTTTCAGATAACATGGCCTTCAAGATTGCCGCGGCAATGGCCTTCA
>CAZONI010000014.1:0-60531 GCA_964581175.1 uncultured Desulfobacteraceae bacterium | reverse complement strand
ATGACTGGCCGGGAAATGTCCGCGAACTTGAAAACGCGATTGAGCACGCCTTTGTTCTCTGCAATGGGGATGTGATCCATCTGGAGAATCTTCCGGAAGACCTCATTCCTAAAGGAGACAGCATCTTCAGGTCTGAAGGGCTTACTCTCAAAGAATTTGAAAAACACGCGATTGAGCAGGCGCTTCAGAGGAACAAGTGGAGGCGGCTCGCAACAGCACGGGAGCTGGGCATTGACAAGAACACTCTCCGGCGCAAGATCATGCGCCTGGGTATTTCTCAGTCCTGAGCCCTTGGGGGACGCCTGGTGCCTTTCGCTCTGCTAGGTGTTCGTGCCGGCCGTTATACCACGTCATCTTCATACACGTTGCAGATGCAGCACAGGAAAGTTGCCGGATCCGTGTCACTGAGGTTTTTCATGCCGTGAGGTTCCATGCTCGGCACATAGATGGACTCGCCAGGGCCGCATGTCCATTTTTCCACCAGTTCACCGGTTTCAGGATCAAATTGCCAGCATTCGAATTGACCGGTGAGGATATACATGGTCTGGTGATAGAAGTGGTTATGGATTGGAATTTCACCCCCGGGTTCTGCGGTAAAATGCCGGAGACCGTATTCGGGCTGCCCGGAATCATCTTCCCCGCACTTGGACAGCCAGCGCACGCTGATGCCCTTTACGTCGTACCTCTTCCCTCTGTAGGGGAATTTCTTCACGCTTATTTCATCTACATCGTTCCATTTCAGTACGTCCATTGTCCTCTCCCGATTGAAAGTCCCTTGCTTCGCCGCGAGACGGTATCCGTTCAGCGTCGCCCAGTCCGGTTGCAAAGTACTCCATTGTCACAAGTAATCATTGCTGTCCTTCTCAAGGGCCGGCATGACGCCGCTCCGGGAACATCGCTGCCTCTGCTTTGCCGAAAAACGCATTTTCGACAGGTGTGATAAATGATGGAACATGATCTGAAAGAAGTCAAAAGAATTTCCGCCGGTCCTGTCTCCCAAACATAGATCAAGAGGCCTTCCCTCAGGTCTCTCGCTGTACCAGTGCTCGAAATGGAATTCTCCGCGAAAGGTTGCGCCCTTTGAGGCGAAAGGGGCTATTTGCCTTCGGAAATTGTTTGACAAGCAGAACGAGAAATGATTTTTAAGAGGAACTCCGGCCCTTCGAAGGAAATGATTTATGGACATGAAAAGAGATTACTATGAAGACGTAGAGCTGTTTTCCTCCGGAGCAGTCGTTTTCTGGTTTGTGGCGCTGCTTTGCGCTTTAGCTGCGCTTCCCTTCCTGGTCAAGAACTACTATATCTACATGGCCAATTACATGGCCATCAATGTGATTGTAGCTGTCGGGTTGAATCTCCTTGTAGGATATACCGGCCAGATTTCATTGGGACATGCAGGTTTTTTTGCCATTGGCGCCTATGGAACCGTCATGCTGATGACAAAGGCACATTTCCCTTTTCTCCTGGCCTTGCCCGTTTCCGCCCTGGCGGCGGCTTTCTTTGGTTTTCTGCTGGGGGTTCCGGCCCTTCGCCTGGAAGGTCCCTACCTCTCTATTGCCACCCTTGGATTCGGACTTACCGTAACCCAGGTCATCGGAAGGATGAGCATTTTCGGCGGGCGGCAGGGGCTTCATACACCGGAACTGAGTATCGGTCCCTGGCATTTGGATTCCGACAGGGATTTCTACTATCTGGTGGTTGCTGTCCTGGTCTTCCTCATCCTGACGGCGCGAAATCTTATCAAGACAAAGGTGGGGAGGGCGTTCATTGCAATCCGTGATGCGGATATCGCCGCGGAAACCATGGGGGTCAATCTCACCTATCATAAGACCCTTGCTTTTGCCATCAGCGCCTTTTATGCAGGGGTGGCGGGAGGCCTTTACGCTTTTGTCCTCCGCTTCATTGAACCTGAAATATTCAGCCTCATGATGTCCATCCTTTTCCTGGCCATGGTGGTCGTCGGTGGCCTGGGGTCCATTTTCGGTTCCATAGCGGGGGCCTGTCTCTTGAGCTGGCTGGATCTGGAACTCAGGAACATCCTCAGCATTCCCTACCTGGGGGGCTGGCTGGAGGCGCTGTCCAAGAGCTATTTTTCCATCACTGGTGTGTCCAACATCCAGTTCATCGTCTACGGATTGATCATGGTCCTCATCATGCTTTTTGAACCTTTGGGTATTTACGGTTTCTGGATTCGAACCAAGATTTACTGGAAAACCTGGCCATTCTAGCAACAATGAGGAAGAGGGAGTAATTCCGGATGAAAAAATTAGAACAAAAAGTTGGGATACTCTCATGATCGGTTTTTTACAGGCCGTGACCAGCGGGATCGCAGTGGGGAGTTCTTATGCCCTGATGGGCCTGGCCATGGTGATCATCTATAAGACATCCGAGGTGGTGAACTTCGCCCAGGGAGAAATGGCGCTTCTCTCCTGTTTCCTCACGTACATGGTCCTCGAGTTTTATGGATTCTCCTTCCTGGCGGCCTTTGCGGGGGCCCTGGCATTTGCTGCATTCTTAGGCGGATTTCTCGAGTTTGCCGTGCTCAGGAGGGCCAAAGAGCCGAATGTTCTGGGAATGATCATTATCACCATCGGGCTGGAAATGATTCTCATGGGCATTGTCTCCTGGAAATTCGGCGCCGACCCCAAGACAATGTCGTTTCCCATTTCACCTTATGACAGTGTGGCCATCGGAGAAGTGTTTGTGAGTTCCCTGGAGGTCTTGACATTCATTGTGGCTCTCACCGTTATGGCAGTCCTGTTCCTGTTCCTCCGCTACAGCAAGCTTGGGGTTGCCATGAAGGCCACCCAGCAGAATAGCATGGCCGCGCGCCTCATGGGGATCCGCACAAATCGCATCCTGATGATTACCTGGGGTATTTCATCCGTGGTGGGGTGCCTGGCCGGCCTGCTCATATCGCCGATCACCATGCAGCCCTACATGATGTGGGACCCAATGTTGAAGGGATTTGCAGCCGCAGTCATGGGAGGGATGACCTCTCTCCCCGGATCTGTATTCGGTGCATATCTTATCGGCATTATAGAAAATCTGTTCGGCAGCTACGTCTCCATTGAATTCAAATCAGTGGTTGCTTTTGCCATAATTGTTCTGGTGCTATGCATAAAACCCAGTGGGCTTTTTGCGCGCCATTATGTGAAAAAGGTCTAGGGATGGTGGGTTGAAGCCAGCGGAATGAAAGTTGTTCCTGCGGGCCTTCCATGGTGAACGAAGCGTAATGAACTGAAAGGAGAGAAAAAGATGAAGAGGATCTTGTTGGCGTTATCCATCGTGGGAATGGTGCTTGGTGTCAGTCTCGGCGCTGCTGCAGAACAGGGTGTGACGGACACCGAAATTCACATCGGTCAGTGGGGACCACAGACCGGTCCGGCGGCCCCATGGGGTTCGGTCGCCCGGGGCGCAGATGCCTATTTCAAGATGATCAATGCTGAAGGCGGCATCAACGGTCGAAAAATTGTGTATCATATGTTTGACGACGGCTACAACCCGGCAAAGACAAAGGCGGGCGTAAAAGAGCTCCAGGAGAACATAGGTATGTTCGCTTATACGGGCGGTGTGGGGACTGCCTGCGGTCTGTCGGTGCTGGATTATCTCATGGACAGGAAAATACCGTGGGTCGGTCCGTCGGCCGGGTCGCTGGACTGGATACATCCGCCGCACAAGTATCTCTTTGCCGTGTACCCCCTCTACTACATAGAGGCAAAGGCCCTCTGCCGGTACGCGATAAAGAACCTGGGTAAGAAGAGGGTTGCCATAGCCTACCAGAATGACGATTACGGCAAGAACGGCGTGAAGGGCGCCGAGGAAGAACTGGCCAGCAATGGACTGAAGCTGGTTGCTGAAGTTCCTGTGGAAAAATCCGATACAGACATGAAGTCCCACGTGATGAAGCTCAAAAATGCCAAAGCCGACGTTGTTCTTTTGTGGGTGACCCCGATCCATGCGGTCCGCATAGTGGGAACCGGCAGGGCCTTGAGATTCGCTCCCCAGTGGATGAGTACCAGTACATGCTCTGATTTCCCGCTCATGTACACGATCAGCAAGGGGTTGTGGGGAGGTGTGATCGCCACTACCTTCGGTGAATTGCCGGATTCAGATAACCCTCTGATGATGAAATATAAAAAAGAGGCCTTTGACAAGTTCGCGGCGAAGGGTGAGCGATGGGGCGTATTCTACACAGCCGGCATTACCTTCGCTGAGCCCCTGATCGAAGGCATCAAGAGATGCGGCAGAGACCTCACGCGGGAACGTTTGGTGAAGGAAATGGAAGGAATCAGGAATTTTAAAGGAATCGGGGGCAGGATCAGCTATGCGCCCTTTGACGTATCCAAGCCCTACGAGTGTCGCCAGGGCATGAAAGAGGTATATCTGGTGAAATGCCTGAAGGGCGGCGAGTATGAAAAGCTGTCCGATTGGATGGAAATCAGGTAAGGCTTCGAACAAGGGGTCGGAGGGCCTTGGGGCGCCGGCCCCTTTCAGGTTGAATCGAGAATCGAGCAGAGTGTCTCATGACTTTTTTCAGGGTTGAAGACCTGTCCATATCCTTTGGAGGATTGGATGCCCTTACCGATATCGGTTTCGAGATCGAAAAGGGCTCTATTTTCGCTATCATCGGTCCGAACGGCGCAGGAAAAACCACACTGTTTAACTGCATCAACGGGATCTACCGGCCGGAAAAAGGCCGCATCGTGTTTAAAGACCAGGAGATTCAGAGGAAGAAGCCGGACCGGATCGCCCGGCTGGGAATCGCACGGACATTCCAGAACATAGAGCTTTTCTCACACATGAGCACCATGGAAAACCTCATGCTCGGACGGCATCTTTTCATCAAATCGGGCCTTTTCCGAGGTGCGTTCATGTGGGGAAGACGTTCATTCGCGGGAAGAGAAGAAATCTCCCACCGGGAAAAGGTGGAGGAGATCATCGATTTTCTGGACCTGCAGTCCGTAAGGAACAAATTTGTGGGTGCGCTGCCCTATGGCATCCAGAAGCAAGTGGAACTGGGGCGTGCACTGGCACTGGAACCGGAATTGCTGCTCCTTGATGAGCCCTGTGCAGGCATGAACTCGGAAGAAAAGCAGGATATGATTTTCTGGGTGAAGGACATCCAGGATGAACTCGGTGTTACCATATTGCTGATCGAACACGATATGAAAATGGTGATGGATATCTCTGAGAGAATTCTGGTGATCAACTTCGGAAAGACCGTCACGGAGGGGACGCCCGAGGAGGTGCAGAGAAACCCGGAGGTTCTCAAGGCCTACCTGGGGGAGGACGAAGCCGTTGGGAACGTTGCTTGAAATCAAGAATATTGAGACTTTTTACGGGCTGATTTACGCGCTGCGGGGTGTTTCCCTGACAGTGGAACAGGGTACCATTACGGCAATTCTGGGCAATAACGGGGCGGGAAAATCGACCATCCTGAAGACGGTCATGGGCCTTCTGGACGATCAACCGGATAAGGGGACCATCGAATTTTTGGGAAAGCGGATTGACGGAAAGGATCCCGAGGTCATCGTGCGGAGGGGCATATCCTATGTCCCGGAAGGACGCGAGGTTTTCGAAGAGCTAAGTGTGAAGGAAAACCTCCAGATGGGAGCTTATATCCGCAGGGACAGGGGAGCGATAAAGAGGGACTTTGAGCAGATATACAGCTACTTTCCTGTTCTTCGATCGCGGGAAGACCAATGGGCAGGGACCCTTTCAGGAGGAGAACAGCAGATGCTCGCCATCGGCCGGGGATTGATGAACCGTCCCAGACTCCTTTTCCTGGATGAACCGTCGCTCGGGCTTTCCCCTATTCTTGTGAAAGAGATTTTCCAGATCATCCAGACCATCAGGAAAGCAGGAGTCACTATCTTGCTCGTGGAACAAAATGCCCGGATGGCGCTGGCTATTTCGAGTATGGGTCTCATCCTGGAAAACGGCCGATTTGTCATGAAGGGAAAGTCAAAGGAGCTGATGGAAGACAGGGACGTGAGGGAATTTTATATGGGCATCCGATCTGAAGAGTCTGCCAAGGGCTTTCAACGCTGGAAACGGAAGAAACGGTGGAGATAGAGAAGTGAATCTGGAAACCGTACCCCACGTGTTTCAGAGGACCGTGGCCAGATATGGCGACCGGGTCGCCATGCGTAAAAAGGAATACGGCCTGTGGCATGATATTTCATGGAATGAATATTTCAGCATGGCCAAGTATGCGGGTTTGGCCCTCATCTCCATGGGACTTGAAAAAGGGGACTGTGTCTCAATCATTGGCGACAACTGCCCTGAATGGGTAGTAGCAAATCTGGCCGCCCAGTGCACGGGGGGTATTGCGGTCGGCGTGTACTCCACAAACGCCTGGCCCCAGGTAGAATACGTGGTCACCAATTCCGATTCCAAGTTTTTGTTTGTGGAAAATGAAGAGCAACTGGATAAGTGGCTTCATTTCAAGGACAACGCCCCTCTTCTGGAAAAGGTGATCGTGTGGGACCTGGAAGGCCTCCGGGAATTCAAAGACCCCATGGTGATGACCTTTGCGGAGCTGCTGAAAAAGGGCAGGGAAGCTGACGAGAGGAACCCCGGCCTGTTCCAGGAGAGGATGAGCGCCGTCAGCCTGGAGGATGTCTCCACGCTTATCTACACATCCGGGACGACCGGCCCTCCGAAAGGGGCCATGCTTACCCAGAGAAACCTTATCTGGATGGGCGGGGCCATAACCAGAGAGAATCCCATCGATGACAAGGACGAGGTCCTTTCATTCCTGCCGTTGTGCCATATTTTTGAACAGCTTTTCTCAGTCCTGGGGCACATCACCCACGGGTATGTCGTGAACTTCATAGAAAGTCCGGATACCGTAACAGACAATATGATCGAGGTGTCTCCGACGGTGGGATATGCTGTCCCGAGAATCTGGGAAAAGTACCTTTCCGCAGTGTATATCCGAATGTCCGATGCCACATGGTTCAAGACGCTTGTCTTCGGTATTGCCTTGAAGATCGGGAAGAGGCGGGCATCCCTTATGATGAATTTCAAGCCGGTCCCTTTCTATCTTGGGCTGGCCTACAGGCTGGCATCCTTCCTGGTGTTCAGAAAACTGAGGGAACGTTTAGGTTTTGACCGTATGCGCATTGCCTACTCGGGAGCCGCCCCTATTTCTCCGGATGTGCTCCATTTTTTTCAGTCCATAGGGGTGAACCTCGTGGAAGGCTACGGCCAGACGGAAGGCACAGGAGTCACCTGTGTCTCGCGAGTGGGCAGGGTCAAGTTCGGCACGGTCGGCCCTCCTCTCACAGGTACGGAGGTCAGGATCGCTGAGGATGGCGAGATACTGGTAAAGTCGCCGGGTGTATTCAAGGGGTACTACAAGAATCCGGAGTCCACTGCGGAGACGATCCGCGATGGCTGGCTCTATTCCGGCGATGTGGGCGAAATCGATGAGGACGGTTACCTGAAGATCACCGATCGCAAGAAAGATATTATTGTCACGGCCGGAGGGAAGAACATTACGCCCCAATTCATCGAAAACAAGCTCAAGTTCAGCCCTTATATAAACGACGCCGTTGTTATCGGCGACAGGAGAAAATTCATTTCAGCCCTGATTATGATTGATGAAGACAATGTAGTAAAGTACGCCCAGGACCACAAAGTCCAGTTTTCAACGTACAATGACCTCACCAAGAGCATCGAGATAAACAGCCTCATCCGGGAGGAGGTAAGAAAAGTAAACGACACGTTGTCTCGGGTCGAACAGATCAAAAAGTTTACCATCCTTCCCAAGAAACTCTACGAAGAGGACGGTGAGGTGACACCCACCATGAAGGTAAAAAGAAAATACGTCCATAAGGCGTTTAGTGACCTGATCGAGGCGATGTATACGTCCCCAAAGACCTAGCCCGGATTTCGGAAGCCAAACCTGCTGTTCAAGGAGTTCTTCGCCGTCTGGCGACCAAGACCGGTGAGAGATTCGGGCCGGCAACCCACCATTTATTATCCCCTTTTCTCCAGCCATCTGATATACTATGTTTTGCCGTCTGGGGATTCCGTAGCATCGTTCCGCAAGGGAAGATATAAAAGCTTACCATTAAATAATAAATAACTACCCATTTTGCCGTATATTCCAGGAGAACATGTGCCGGGAAAATGTGGGCATCTATTTGACTTTGTTAGTAATAGTTAGTCGATCGGTTGTGGCATGGTTCTGGCTTATAGAAACACCAGGGAACCACAGAAAGAAGTTGGATACGCCGGACGGAGACGGTATTTTGAGAGGGAAGTGGAAAATGGAGGAAACAGCGCAGACAAATCCGGATTTACTGAACCTGACGCGTTGGGTGACCCTGACTTTCATGATTCTATTGATCGCTGTGCCGCGCTTTCAGCAATTGCAAAAAGGCACTCAATCAGCCGCGTTTGGAAATGCAGAAGCGCTTGCGTATGAGAAACAGGCGGAGGACAACTGGGGAACGAAATTGTCTTCCCAATATGCCTGCTTTGAGCATGATGAGGAAATCCCGGCGCAGGCAGGTATCGAATCGGAAATCGGGGCGCCTCCGGCCAGTGATATCCCGGGTCCCATGGCTCCTGTAAAAGATATGACGGACCTAGTGCCCCGGGCGCCTGCGCCGGGATCCGCCGGCATCCCGGTGCCCGACTCTTCCTCCGCGCAGCAACAGGGAGCGAACTCGAAGAACGATGATTCGTCCGTTCGGAAGGAGAAGCCGGCCCACCCTTTTGAAGGCATTATTCATAAAGCGGCAGAACGTTACGAGGTTGATCCGGCTCTCGTGAAGGCCATTATCATGGCGGAATCGAGTTATAATCCAAGGGCTGTCTCCAGAAAAGGCGCACGGGGCCTCATGCAGCTCATGCCTAGAACTGCAAGGGCCTTGGGTGTCGAGGACAGCTTTGATCCCGAGGACAACATAGACGCCGGCGTCAGGTATTTCAAACAGCTCCTGGACCAATTCAAAGGCAATGTGAAGCTGGCCGTTGCCGCCTACAATGCCGGGAGCAGGAAAGTCAGAAAGTATCATGGCATCCCCCCGTTCAAGTACACGCGGTATTACGTGGCAAAGGTTATCGAGTACCATCAAACCTACCAGCAATGAGACAAAGACCGGTCCCAATCCCACCGTCACATCTTTTCCCCGTGTAGGAATACGCATGGTCGGGGAAGGATTCTGATTACCGGCACCATATCGTCTCGCCGCCGAAACGGGGTTTCGCAGGGCTCAAGCTCCGTTGACTTCGTTTGACATCCTTCCGTTTTTCCCATAGTATCCCATCAAAAAAATTCCCCTGGTATGAAGAGGGGAGATATCTGAACGGGGGTGCCATGTTGAAAGCAGGATTCTTCCAGTTTGAACCAAGATTTGGGGCGGTTGAAGAGAACCTCGAGAGAGCGCTGTCAGTGCTCCGTACTGTGGAAGCGGACTTTGTTGTTCTACCGGAACTGGCCTTCACGGGGTATCTCTTTCAGGACCGTTCGGAACTCCTGTCTTTGGCTGAAGATCCCGCACATTCTCGAACGGTGGACAGCCTGGTCCGTTTGTGTGGCGATCGGAACTTGTTTCTGGTCACGGGCTTCGCAGAACGATCCGGGGACAAGGTGTTCAACAGCGCTTTGCTCATTGGGCCGGACGGGCTCGTCTCTACCTACCGAAAGCTGCATCTGTTCGACACGGAAAAGGAGTACTTCGATCCCGGGGACATGCCTCTTGAAGCGATAGACGTCAGGGGTGCCATGATAGGAATGATGGTCTGCTTTGATTGGGCCTTTCCCGAGGCGGCACGGGTTCTTGCCCTGAAGGGAGCGGATGTGCTGTGTCATCCTTCAAACCTCGTCCTGCCGCTCTGCCAGCAGGCCATGGTGACCCGCTGTGTTGAGAACGGGGTGTTTGCGGTCACCGCCAACCGTATCGGATCGGTCACCCGGCCGCGGGGTTCTCTCCGGTTTACAGGGCAGAGCCAGGTGGTCACGCCGAAGGGAGAGATAGTCCATCGCGCCACAGCAGACACGGAGGAACTCTTTGTCACGGAGATTGATGTGAGCGTTGCCGGAAACAAGGCAATGACCGAGAGAAATGACCTTTTCCGAGACCGGCGCCCGGAGTTCTATGCACCGCTCGGCGATACGGCAACAGGCATCGGCGGGCGCGAAGTGTAGCGGGGCCTGAGCAGCCTCGGGAGAACTGCCTGATGCCTCCCGCTCTGCGGGAGGAGACTTGTTGCAGTCGGAAATTGTTTTGGACGGCAATGATTACAGGAAGGGAATGCGTGTCAGGAGGTAATCATGGAAAAGGATTTTCATTTTTACGTAACCTATGCCCTGGCCAGTAAAGCCGGTTTCGATGATGAAGATTCCCACATTATTGCCTATGCCTCCCAGTACGTGGACGATAACAATGAGAGCCAGTACCCCAGAGAGGACGGTCCTCCCCGATTTCCCTCTGCCATAAAGACTGAAGACGGCTTTTTCAGGCCCATTATGACCCAGTCCATGTCGGTAAAATCCCTCGTGTATGAAATACAGAAATTCGTCTATGTCCCTTTTCATTTTATCCCCGGCGACAACAATCAGCCTATTGACGGCAAGCATAACAAGTACAGCACCACCCCGGACTCGAAGAATGCCCGCAGGCTTCTGAGAACCGTTCTGGAAACCGGAAATCCCTACAGGATCGGTATAGCGCTCCACACCTATGCGGACACCTGGTCTCACCAGAATTTTACCGGTTACGAAGAGGACTGGAACAGCGTGTTCTCCTGGCGGAATCCATTTCGTGCCCTGGTGCCCAATATCGGACACGCGGATGTGGGCCATCTGCCCGATGAAATATCCTGCACCTGGAATGACTACCGCTTCGCCAAACCCTATCGGGAACGGGAGAACCGGGAAATCGCGCTTGAGGCGTGCAAACGCATTTTTCAGGAACTGAGAAGAGCGAAAAAGGGCGGGACGTACTGGACCTACGTGGAAAAGGATTTCAAAAGGATCATACATGCGGAGGATTATGACGAAAGAATTACCGCGGTGAAAGAGTACCTCGATAAACCGGAACTCTATTACAAAAAGGACCTCTGGATTGAAGAGGCGGTTCAGGACCCGAGAGACGAGACGCTGGAGGCTGTTCCAGGGCTCGAGAATACACACTGGTATCAATTTCAGGTGGCCGCCCGGAGGCAACTGACGCTGGTCATGGATATGCTGAAGGATTATTGAAAGATGGTGGAGAACCCGGACAGGTTTCCCTGATCCGGGGTTTAGAAGAGTGAGTATCGTGAGTATCAGATGAATCCCGACGCTCGGAGAGGAGGCCTTTTCCTCCGTTCCGAGGCTCCGGGCTGGTCTTTTCAGTGACTTATCAGTGTGGGATAGCTACCCCCTCCGCATTCTCGACCTCGTCGAGCTGCGGGTTCCCCCACTGACAAGTCACGAAAAGACGGCGTCCTCTCACCAGTCACTTCAGAAAAGGCCTCCTCTCCGAGTTTGCGCAGGGGAGCTGCCCGGTGCCTCCCGCTTTGGAGGTGGGGATTTACCGGCACGGGCCGGGAAGAAAAGGGGGATGAGGATGAAATTGCCCTATATCGGGGACACGGTCACCACGGAGCAGGCACTGGATCTCTGCAGGCATTTCGGGCTGGAATACCTGGCGGAGCGGATCATATTCCATCCGGAAGAATACAGGGAATGGCAATTCGACGGATGCTCCGGCCTGCCCGATGAAGTCATGGGTTTTTTCACGGGATGTAACTGGAAAGACATCACCTTCAAATGCTGCCTGCCGCACGATCTCTGCTACGGGTACGGAGAGCCCGGGAACAGCGAAGAGCGAAAGCGCGTGGATCTCGAATTCTACGACAACCTGGTGAAGAAAGCGGGGATGAAGGAATGGTGCGCTTCGGCCTTCCTGGCGGCGGTCCGTATAGGGGGGAATGAGGTATTCGGGCTCTCTTTTTCGTGGGCCTTCGCCCACAAAAAGCAGGGCCGGTAACGGGCAGACAAAGACTTCGAGGAGAAGGAGACAAGTGAAAATGGAAAAGATTTGCTTCGGATATTACGAATCATCCATCGGTTTGATCGAGGTCAGTGGGACCTCTGAAGCAGTCCGTTCGGTTGACTTCGTGGAACAGCAGCGGGAGACGTCCAACTCCAACACGATGGTCGAAAATGTTGTGCGGCAGATCCAGGAATACTTCGAAGGGAACCTCCGGGAGTTTGATGCGCCCATCGATCCGCAGGGAACAGCGTTTCAGAAAGCAGTGTGGCGCCGATTGCTGGAGGTCCCCTACGGACGGACTGCCTCTTACGGAGATATAGCCAGGGCCGTCGGCAACCCCAAGGCCGTTCGGGCCGTCGGCGGGGCAAACGGCCGGAATCCCATTGCCATTATTGTTCCGTGTCACCGGATTATCGGGAGCGACGGCAGCATGACAGGATACGGGAGCGGAATTTGGCGGAAGGAGTGGCTCCTGAAACACGAGGGATGGTCCTTCGGAGGCGTAGGGCACAAGGCGCGTATGGCATAGGAAACAAAGGCCTTCAAATTTTCGGGCCCGGATTTTTACTGCCGGGATGCTCGTCGTCATTAAGCGACTTGGTAAGATGGAGGAATAGAGAAACATGACAAGGCACGTTGGAATTGTCGCCTGCAGCGCGGAAGGAGCGGCACTCTGCTACCGGACGCTGTGTGCGGAAGCACCTCCGCTTATGGGCGAGCACATGCACCCGGAAGTGTCCATGCATACCCATCCTTTGGGCGAGTACATGGTTCATATCCGCTCCGGCAACTGGGAGGGGGTTGCGGAACTCATGCTCTCCTCGGCGCGTAAACTGGCGGAGATCGGCGCGGACTTTGCGATCTGTCCCGACAACACCATACACCAGGCATTTGGGCTGGTGGCACAGAATTCGCCCCTCACCTGGCTGCATATCGTGGATGCCGTGGGTCAGGCGGCCCGGGCGCGTGGATTCAGAAAGCTCGGCATCACCGGGACAAAATACCTTATGACCGGCCCGGTGTATCCCGAACAGCTTGAAAAGTACGGCATTTCGTGCGAGATCCCGGACGAAAGCGACCGGGAAAAGATAGATGCCATCATCTTCACGGAACTGGTCAACGGTATTTTCCCGGAGGAGTCAAGGCTCTATTTCAACGAGGTCTTCGAGAAAATGAAGGGAAGAGGATGTGATGCGGTGGTCCTCGGGTGCACCGAGATACCGCTCATCGTGGACCCGGAAGACTGCCCCTTGCCGACCCTTGATTCGACCCGGCTGCTGGCACGGGCGGCTCTCAGAAAGGCTGTGTAGGTTTTGAGCGCAAGGGATGCCCTCTGCGCTAGCCTCGAAGATAATGGCGAATGGCCCCCTCCACATCCGGAGAGAGAGGGATGCCCCTTTCCCGGAGGCGGCTCTTGTATTTTTCAAATGAAGACACGTGCCGCACCGATGAGACCAGGATCTCCAGGTAATCCTGCAGACCCTCTTCCACCTCCTTCCTGAAATCCTCTTTTTCAAGGAACAGGTTTTCCACGCCCTTGATGAGCCGCAGGTTGACGGGCCTGCACACGATCCGGTAGAAGACGAATCGCTGGAGTTGGCCGTCTTCCCTGTCGTCCCGTGCGATGGCCTTGCGTATCCGGTCCAGGTCCAGGCTGTCGCACACCTCGATATTCAATTCCCGTTTTTCGAGGGCCTCGAAGACCGCCGCCAGGGGCCGGGGGATCCGGCAGGAGTCCAGGTCATCGAGCAGGCAGTCCCTCTCGCGGAGGTAGACTACGAGGTCCATGTCCGATCCCTTCTCGGCCATGCCGAAGCTCACCGATCCTAACAGGTCGAAGGCCACCTCCATCCCTTGCTTCTCGATATCCCGGTACACCTCACGGAGTTTCCGGATGAGTTCTATGGTTTCCACGGTTTCATATTGCAGAAAATAGGACCTGATCTGTTGAAGCATGCGGATGGGTCGGATGTGCGAAACCTTTGGGACTGTCCCGCCCATGCGGGCATATTGGGCTTCATCGAGGATGACCGTGTCGATACCATGCTCCGTTATCCGGTAATCGATGATGTCCCGAACTTCTCCTTTCTCGATCCGGCGAAGGGTCCCTGCCTCCGGGGCATGCTCGCCAAGAATCAGGTCCAGGAAGTATCCACCGGGGCGCGGCCTTGATATGCCCTCTGTCTTCCCGAAGTTGGAGGGGTTGAAAAAACAGGTCCCGCCGCTGCACTGCCCGCCCCAGTTTTCGTGATAATGGCCCGAGAACACGACCCGCACGGGAGATTCATCCAGGTATTTTCGAATGCCGAGGCTTCCGGTATGACCGGTACCCTGGACAAGATCGAAAGAGCCGTAGGGCGGCTCGTGGAGGACCAGGATATCAGGTGAAACCTTCCTGAAAAACGAAAGGGCCTCGGATCGGATTCCCTTTGATGTCACCTCCTCCCGGAAGAAGACCTGGAGATGGTCGGGCATTCCGGAGGTACGGACCCGTGCTCCCCCATACCCAGCGATCCGCCAGCCGCCGCGCGTGATCGTTTTCAGGTGGAGATTTCGTTCCCTGAGAATGGTATCCCTGAGGTCCATATCGTAGTTGCCCGGAAGAACATAGATATCGCGCTGGGGAAATTGCCGGAAGATTGCCTCAAGGCGGTCATAGGACCTCTGGAGAAAATGTTCAGCCCGGCCGGCCAGCGTCACGTATTCCCGGGCATGGTCGCGGATGGTGTGGTCGCGCGTGGTCTTTTGGAGGTGGAGCGCAACTTCATAAAGGGATGCCTCTTTGCCTGCTTTGATCCGGTGGCCTTCGAGAAGCTGCTGGAGTTCCATGAAACGCCAGGCCGTCTCGTAGTGGTAGAATGCCCTGGAAACCAAATCCCCCGCGAGAATGGTAATATCTGCTTCCGTCTGCGCAAGGAATTCCCCCACGGATTTGAAGGCATGGTGTATGTCGGTTGCAAAGACGATGCGCATCGGGGTATCCTCTCAGGGTGATGTACTGAATTCCTGGCAGGAAAATCGTCTCTTGTCAAGCGTCGGTCTTTCCCAAATCCGCCTGCAGCTTTCGTCTTCGTTCATGAAGACGGATGTTTGGAGAGGGCGGCTCACGATTAATAGGTTAGGGAGGATGGAGTAATGCCGTTGTTCGGCGCCCACATGTCCGTGGCAGGGGGCCTTGCGAAGGCCTTTGACCGGGCCCGCCGCGTCAATGCGAAGGCCCTGCAGATATTCACCAGGAACCAGCGGCAGTGGACGGTTCCCTCTTTGCGCGATGAGGAGGTAGAGGAGTTTGCGGCTTCCTGGAAGGCGTGGGGAAACCTGCCGGTCGCGGCTCACGGCTCTTACCTGATAAACCTCGCAAACCCGCAAAAAACGTCGGTCCAGCGTTCCATTGAAGGCCTTTCAGACGAAATCATCCGGTGCAGCCGACTGCACATCCCGTATCTCATCGTTCATCCCGGCTCGCACATGGGATCGGGCGTTCGGGCAGGGCTCTCCGCTGTCAGTCTCAACCTGGACGCGGCCATCGAAAAGGCCGCCTGCCCAATGGTCAATGTCCTCCTTGAAACCACCGCAGGCCAGGGGACCGGTCTTGGGAGCCGTTTTGAAGAGCTCGCGCATGTCCTTGAGCGCTCCGTCTTCGGAGAACGGATCGGGGTGTGTTTTGACACCTGCCACGCCTTTGCTGCCGGCTACGATATCCGAACCCGGGCATCCTTCGAGGAGACCTTCCGGGAATTCGACTCATCCATCGGCCTGGAACGGCTGCGGTTTTTCCATTTGAACGATTCCAAGCACGGAGTTGGTTCCCGTTTGGACCGGCATCAACATATCGGCAAGGGAGAGATCGACCGCGCCGGTTTCAGGGTCCTTGTCAATGATCCCCGCTTCAGAAACCATCCCATGGTCCTCGAAACCCCGAAGGGAAAGGAACTGGCGGAGGACAAACGAAACCTTCAGCTGCTCCGCAGCCTCGTGAGAGGTGAAAACGACTGAAGTGGAAAAACACGGGTGTGCACGCCGGTCTGCAAATTTTTCCGGACATTCATAAGGATCAGCTTCCCTTTTTGTATTGACGTGAGTTAATTTATTCTATATTATGGAAAAATATGCAAAGGATAAGGTTCTCTGATATTAGTCCCTTCGCCAGACCGAAAAGTGGTGAGCGTACCGTCCATGAGGATGGGCGTTCAGCAGCAGGCAACGCATTAACATTACAAAGGAAATCGAGATGATTACAGCACTGATACAGTTCAAACTTCCACACCCGCTTTCCCGTGAAAAAGCTCGCGAGGTTTTTTCGGGCACCGCACCAAAGTACAGAGAGGTTCATGGGCTGATTCGTAAGTATTACATCCTTTCACAGGATGGCGGAACAGCCGGCGGAGTGTATCTGTGGAATTCGCAGGAGGACGCCGAGCGCCTCTATACAGAAGAATGGAAGAAATTCATCTTCGATAAGTATGGTGCTTTCCCGTCAGTGACGTATTTTGAAAGCCCCGTGGTAGTTGACAACGCCACAGGGGAAATCGTCACCGACGGTTGAGTGAATGTTTTCGTGAACGCCGTCACACAATCGTTTCATCAGAACGGTCACAAATGTTGATGTGTGTTTTTACACCGGCGTCACAGAGCACGCTGAGATAATTTCTTTCGTTTGCCCATTACCGTCAGCCGGTGGACAAAAAGATAAGAATTTCCTCTGATATTAACGAGTTGTGGTGAATGAATCGTAAATAAAATATGCAGGCGTAATGATGATTACAAATATTAAGGGTCCGGAGAGGAAACGACATGTCAGACAAAACAGCAGACTTGGCGGGACCGGGAATAGGTGATTACGATGAACTGGCAAGAGATTTGCCCGTCGGTTATGAGGCATTTCTTCCGCCCATGGAAAGAATGAAAGCCGTCTTTGCAGCGAAGAATTACATCGAGGCAAACCTGTGCAAAGAGCTCAACCTGCAAATGGTTCAGGTTCCCCTTATTGTCGACAAGAATAGCGGCGTGAACGATTACCTGGATCGAGACGGATCGCGGACACCGGTGGAATTCTCCTGCGGACTCGGACTCGATGACCCAATACAAGCCCAGGTCGTCCAGGCCGCTACAAAATGGAAACGTATGGCCCTCAGGCAATTTGGCTGCAAGACGGGCGAGGGTATTTGCACCGACATGAGAGCTGTGCGTAAGGACTATTTCCTCGACCACGACCATAGCGCATATGTGGACCAGTGGGACTGGGAGCTGGTTATAACCCCGGAGGAGCGGACACTTGACTTTATCAAGGATATCGTTACGAGGATATGGAAGGTAATTTGGGGCGCGGGCAACGTGCTTCAGGAAATGTTTCCCCGACTCAGGACTTCCAGGTATCCGGATTTTCCCGAAGAACTCACGTTTCTCCACGCTGAAGAAATTCTCGACTGCTACCCGGATCTCCCGCGGAAACAGCGTGAGACTCGAATTCTTATGGAGAAAGCTCCCGCAGTCTTTATCATCGGCATCGGCTGGCCTTTGAAGGACGGGTACCCGCATGAAATGCGCGCTGCCGACTACGACGATTGGGTTACTGAGACCATCATCAAGAACGGTGAACAGTATCACGGGTTGAACGGAGACATCCTGGTCTGGAACCCTGTGACGAGGCGGCGCCACGAGTTGACCTCTATGGGTATACGGGTTACCAAAGAGACCCTCAAGATCCAGCTCAGGATGTCAGGCCAGGAGAATTTTCTGAATCTTCCATACCACCGGGCGATCCTCGACGACAAGATCCCGCTCAGCATTGGAGGGGGAATCGGACAGTCTCGGACCTTCATGTACCTGTTGCGTACGGCTCACCTCGGAGAGGTGAGCGTCTCTGTGTGGCCGAAGAGACTCAGGGATATCTGCGAGAAGAAGAACATACACTTACTCGAATAACTCATGGTATTGGCCAAGACAGATCGGTCGACAAGAGCATTCACGATCCACCTCCTCGAGTCACGATGCGTTTAAGAATCGTTGCCAGCCCTCGTCTTCAATGGAGGAGCCCTGAAAGAATTTTCCGCGTTACGGAGCAACTGCCTGTTTTCCTTGTGAACTGCGTGAAAGGAAATGAATAATTAGGCGTCTTGCCCTTTGAAATATGCCTATATTCAGTTTTTTCAGGGTAAAGAAAAACCCCTCCTCGATGCTGCCGAAGGCCAGGGCAAAACGATGTTTTAATGCTGACTGGAAGACCTGCCATCCGAGGTACGCGCTGCCTACTTCCGGCACTCCTATCCTCCAGCACTCTTGGAAAGATCGGTCGTTTCTCCGAGCCCGAATAGGTTTTTGAAATCGAGGTAGTGCCAGTCGCAGGGGCAGCGCCTTGATGGTCGGGGAAAAACTGGTCCGGGTAAAAAAAGCTTGACAAACAAATTTGTTTGGCATAATGTTTTTTATCAGAATATGATAATAATATCTCACTATATGGAAATAATTCAAACCATGTGGGTCATCGAGAGAGGAAAGATAACGGATATTGAAAGGCACTGACAAGAATAAGACATACCTCTCTTTTTTAAGCGGTCTTTGTTGAGAAACCAAAGAAATATAGAAAAACATCTGCAGATCAGGGCATGAAAGAAAATCAAGTACCCCCTGCCATGCAAAGCCAATTCAAATCTCTTCTGAGAGCTATCGATGTTCTCACCTTGTTGGAGGAGAAGACCGCGCTCTCGGTCGCGGAGATCTCCGCCTCTTTGAAGCTTCCCCGCAGCACAGTCTACAAGTATCTGGCCGTCATGAGAGAATGTCGTCTGGTTGATCATGACCGAATTCAGGGGAAATACCGACTCGGAATGAGACTCTTCGAGTTGGGTACCGCCGTCCAAAATAGGATTGCCATTCATAGAATAGCCCGCCCTTACATGGAAGAACTGTCCAATGGCTTGGGGGAAACGGTGGCAATTAATGTGATTGACGGAAATTCAACGATATTCTTAGAGACCGTTGAGCCCGAGAATACGGAGGGGAGCGTTCTATTTTCGGTGAAAAAGGGATTCCGCTTCTCTCTGCACGCAGGAGCGATGGGAAAAATTTTTTTGGCGCATCAGTCGGAAGAGAAAATTGCGCATTTCCTAAGGACCCAAAAACTGGTCAAGTATACCGAAAAGACAATTGTTGACCCTGAAAAACTTCGTGAGCAGCTGAAGAGAATCCGGGAGCTTGGGTACGCTTTTAGCGATGAGGAAATCGACCCTGGAATCAGGGCGCTGGCTGCACCCATATTCGACCACGAAGGTAATATTATGGCCGGCTTGGTTGTCTTTGGATCATCCCAAAGAATTGATGACGGCAAGAAGGAAATAATCCTGAAAGAGATCCTGGAATATTCGAAAAAAATATCGGAAAGAATCAGGGGCAAGATTGGGCGAGTGGCAGATGACTGCTGTGACCTTGCGGCTTGACGCAGGGATTGTGAAACCGGACTCGTCCCAAGAAGGGGTTTCGGAGCGGAGCACGAACAAAAACAAGCATTTGGACATGGAAATCAAAGAGTAAACGTGGCGCGGGACATCTTTTTGAGAAATCGCTATTGATTGATTTTTGGGCAAGGTTTCTTGATTGGGAAAGGAGGTGAAATTAAAGAGTAAGATATTTTCAGACTGCGGGATGATTTAATCGGCTCTTTTTGGTTTTCGCCAACCAACGTAGACAGGGAGGGTCATAAGATGAGCAAAAGAACATGGACGATTTTTGTTATGCTTTTTTTTGTGGTAAGCCTGTGTTGCATGAATTCATCGACATTCGCAGCTGAGAATGTCGTCAAATTCCGGCTTGCGACAGCGGTATTTCCGGGAATGCCCACACATACATGGACGCTGAAATATGCCGAGGTTATAAAGGAAAAGACCAACGGGAAGTACCAAATCCAGCCAATGCAGGAAAGAAAATTAGGAGGGGACAAGGATGTTATCGAGTTGGTCGGTTCCGGAGCGATTGACATGGGGCACGCTTCCTCAGCCCTTTTTGACAACTTCTTTCCGGATTTGGACGCCCTTCAGATGCCTTTCTTAATCACCGGATATGACTCACTGGAAAAAGTCTTTCTGGCTGATTATACCAAGGAACTGCTTTCAGCGCTGGAAAAGTTAAATCTACACCCGATAGGGCTTATTGAAAACGGATTCCGCAGCATTGGAAATAACGTTAGGCCAATTTTCAAACCCGAAGATCTCAAGGGCATAAAGATCAGGGTGGCGGAAACCAAGATGCATCAGGAAATCTTCAAAACCCTCGGTGCCATTCCGATTCCCATCTCTTACGGGGAAATCTACACCTCCTTAAAAACCGGAGTGATCAATGGTACGGAGATAAATGCAACCTCCGCGGCTTCGGAAAAGTTGATGGAAGTGATAAAGTATTTTTCGCTAACCGGTCATTTTTTCTGGCCGTCGGCTGTCTTTATAAACAAGAATATTTGGAACCGGATGCCCCCTGAAGATCAGAAGATCTTTGAAGAAACCTTCCGCGAATTGGTACCCTGGCAGATAGCGCTTTGCAAGGAGAAAGACAAACAGGCAGTGGAAGCCATGAAGAAAAGGGGAATCAAGATCAACCAGGCGGATACGAAACTGTTTTTTGAAAAATCAAAACCCATTTACGACAATTATATGCAGTTTCCAGCGATAGCGAATTTCGTAAAGGCAGTACGGGCTATGGAAAAGTAATTTTCCAATTGAAACGACAAGAATGACAAGATTCAGATATACCTAAGATAATTATACGGAGCAAGCTGCAGGGAATAGTCCTGGGTCGGACTTAGGGCATGTGGAATCAGGCCTTTCGATTGGGACTTGACACCCTGCGGCCTGCTGTAATCGAATTCGCCGGGAAAAATGGATGGAGGTACACGAAAAGATGGATCTCAGAAATAAGATTGCCCTCGTAACCGGAGCCAGCCGGGGCATCGGCAAGGCCGTTGCGCTTGAGTTATCAAAGAAAGGTGTCGCTGTTGCCGTTAATTACGCTTCCAACGCCGATGCAGCCGATGCAGTCGTAAACGAAATCCTCCAGGGCAAGGAAAAGGCCATGAAAGTGCGAGCGGATGTTTCCAAGCCTCAGGACGTCGACGTCATGTTTCAAACCGTTCTGGACCATTTTGGAAGGATAGATATCCTCGTCAATAATGCCGGAACTGCGGGGGAGCCCAGTTTCCTGAAAATTTCAGAGGCAGACTGGGACCGCGTTCTTGATGTCAATCTAAAGAGCGTATTTAACTGCTGCAAGAGGGCAATACCTCTTTTCCTCGATCAGGGGGGAGGCAAAATCGTCAATTTTTCCTCGGTGGCCGGAAAAATGGGCGGAATGTCCGGCGTGCACTACGCGGCTTCTAAGGCCGGAGTTATCGGACTGACAATGGCTTTGTCCACCGAGTTTGCGAAAAAGAATATCTATGTGAATGGCATTGCTCCGGGGCCGATAAGAACCGAGATGTTTGAAACCTTCCCACCTGCCTCTCAAAAGATTATGGCCGACTCGACCCACATTGGCAGAGTCGGAGAGCCGCGAGAGATCGCTCATGCGGTCATCTTTTTGCTGGAAAACGATTTTGTTACCGGTGAAATACTGAACATGAGCGCAGGCAGATACATGGATTGATAAAGCTATGCCATGAAAAGCTTCTTCGATCATTTAGAGCGGATTTTGAAGATCGCACTGGTGGTGCTCTTAACGGCGATGACGATCGATGTAGTCATCGGCATTGTCGCACGGTATGTTCTTTTAATCTCAATCCCCTGGACCGAGGAATTGGCAAGATATTTAATGATCTGGACGGGCTTTATCGGATTCGGTGTTGCTTACCGTAAAAGGGAATTGATATCCGTCAGACTTTTTGTCGGTAAGTTGCCTCCAAATTTGCTGCGAATCGCACTTTTCGTATCCGACGTATTATGTTCCATCTTCCTCGTTATTGTGGTTGTTTACGGAATAAAGTTGTGTCTCGATAATATGGGTCAATTGTCTCCGGCGCTGCGGATCTCCATGTCCATCATTTATGCTATTATCCCGTTGGGGTGTGTGTTGTTTCTCGTATTCGTCGTGGAATCAATTTCATCTTTCCTGAAGCTGAAGAAAGGATGATGAGAGCATGGTGGTCCTTATCTTTTTCATTCTCATTTTATTGTTCCTTATCGGCATCCCCATCGTTTTCGTTCTGGGATTGGTTTCGTTATCGTATATCCTGATAACCGGAAACTTCAACATGTTGATTATCTTTCCACACAGAATGTTTAAAGGTCTGGACATGTTCGTTCTGCTAGCCATTCCCTTGTTTACTTTGGCCGGGACATTGATGAATTGCGGTGGAATTACGGAAAGACTGATCGCGTTGGTGAAATCTCTTGTTGGGCACATTGCCGGCGGACTGGCTCTCGTCAACATCGGCGCCAGCATGCTATTTTCCGGCATATCCGGCTCTGCCGTGGCGGACACTTCTGCCCTAGGATCTGTTTTGATTCCTTCCATGATCGAAGACAAATACGAACCCAGTTTTTCGGCTGCGATCACCTCGGTATCTTCGACTGTCGGCCCGATCATCCCGCCCAGCATTCCCTTCATTATTTATGCCGCCATGGGAACGGTATCCGTAGCTTCCCTATTTTTGGCCGGTGTGGTCCCGGGTCTGCTCTTAGGATTTTCTCTAATGATTGCCTCCTATTTCTACGCTCGAAGCAAGAGGATACCCAAAAGAGGTAAATTTGTTTTGAATGATTTCCTGCGCAATCTGTATAGATCTATTCCGGCCCTATTGTTCCCGTTTATCATCCTTTACGGAATTCTGGGCGGCGTGTTTACGCCTACGGAGGCTGCCGCGGTTGCTGTCATCTATGCAGTTCTTGTGGGTTTTTTTGTCCACCGACAGCTGACAATTAAAAAACTGATAGAAGAAATAATGGATGCCGGGATCCTGCTGGGAGCTTTGGCGCCGCTTATTGGAACGGCAGCCATTTTCAGCTGGATCCTGGGAGCTGAAAATGCCTCGATGGTGGTTACCAAAAGTCTATTTGCCATCAGTCATAACAAATACGTGCTGCTATTGCTCATTAATATATCTTTACTGCTCGTCGGCACGGTACTTGAGCCGGCTTCTGCGATTATCCTATTTACACCCATATTTTTGCCTGTGGCAGTCCAATTAGGGATAGATCCGGTTCATTTCGGGGTGATCCTGGTGCTGAATTTGATTATCGGTTTAAGCACGCCGCCGGTCGGCGTTTGCCTATTCATTGCCTGCCGGATTGCAAATGTCAGTCTCGAACAGATATCGAAGGCTGCCTTCCCGTTTCTGATCGTAGCCGTTGTGGTCCTGCTGATCATCACCTATTTCCCCAGCCTGGTTATGTACCTGCCTAATCTATTTAGCCAGTAGCCCGTTCAAAGGAGAACGCACGACGGTGACCTCGAGTAAGGTTGGGATAGTTGGGCAGGAATACATCATAGCGTTATGGTGTCTATCCTTTTTTGTATCTCTTGAACCGTGCGGCACCTTTCACCAGAATCCGTGCAGGTCGTGATTTATTCTCGACAAAATGGGGGACAGATCAATGAAAGAACTGAGACATCTATTTAGCCCTATACGGATTGGTGCTGCTGAGATCAAGAATCGAATCGTTATGTCGCCGATGGGAACGAATTTAGCATCTTCGAATGGTGAAGTGACGGAATCCCTTATCGGCTACTATACTGCTCGGGCTAAAGGCGGAGTAGGATTGATTGTTACAGAAGATGCAACCATTGGCCCGAAATATGGGGTAAACAGCCTTATGCTGAATGATGATCGGATGATACAGGGGTGGAGAGATTTGACTCGGGCAGTTCATACGTTTGGTGCCAAGATCGCTCCTCAGTTGATGCATCCCAGCTTTAATGCGCGATCAAGCATTACGGGCGTTCAGCCGGTAGCTGCGTCTCCCATTCCCTCCCGTTTTTTTAGGGAGCTTCCTAGAGAATTAAGCGTCGATGAACTACAGAACATCATTGAACAATTTAGTTTGGCCACTTGGCGTGCTCGAGAAGCAGGCTGCGATGCGGTCTTATTGCATTGTGCCCACAACTATCACTTGCTCGGCAGTTTTATGTCAGCCCTTCATAACAAAAGAGCCGATTCATATGGAGGAACCATCGAGGGTAGATTAAGACTTCCATTAGAAGTCATTCGGAGTATCAGATCAAAACTGGGTCCTGATTTCCCTATTCTGATACGTCTTTCCGGGGCGGAGTTTGAACCGGGAGGACGAACGATGGAGGAGACCCAATTTGTTGTGCCTCTTTTTGTGGATGCGGGAGTAAATGCCATCCAGGTCTCTGCAGGTACACTTAATTTCCCTTGGATTACAACGCCTCCCATGGGAACTCCGCTCGCGCCGAATGCGCCCTTTTCGGAGGCGATCAAACGAGTAGTTGACGTCCCCGTCATTTGTGGTACGCGCATTACCAGTCCCCAAATCGCTGAAAATATCTTGGCAAGGAGTAAGGCGGATATGATTGCCATGGGAAGAGGGCTTTTAGCAGATCCGGAATTTGCTAATAAAGCTGTTATGGGTTCTTGGGAGGATATCATCCCTTGTGTTGGTGATTGCCACTGTCTGGTATCTGTTTTGGCTGACAGAAAAATATGTTGCTTGACCAATCCAAATGCTGGTCGGGAACAAGAAATGGTTTTGCTTCCTGTAGAAAATCCTAAGAGGGTTCTGGTAGTGGGTGGAGGTCCGGGGGGGTTAGAAGCGGCTCGGGTGGCGGCATTGCGTGGACACGACGTTACACTCATGGAAAAGACCGCAAAACTTGGGGGCCAACTCTTGATGGCCTCGTTTCCTCCAATGAAACAGGAGTTGATTCACGCAATTCAGTATCTCACAACCCAAGTTCAGAAGGCTGGGGTTCATGTAGAAATGAACCGGGAAGCAACCGTAGAAATTGTAAAAGGGTTCAAACCGGACGTAGTCATCGTGGCCACCGGAGGAGTTCCAGTCATCCCGACGGAAATTCCCGGCAATGACGGCAAAAATGTGGTGACAGCATGGAGTGTATTGAAAGGTCTTGTTTTGGTCGGCCCCAAGGTGATTGTCGTTGGAGGTGGAAAAGTGGGCTGCGAAGTTGCCGACTTCATCGCCCATCCCATCGCTGATCGAAACCCGAGAGGAAATGTGGTGACGCTTCTGGAAATGCTGGACAATGTTGCGCTCGACGAATACAGTTCATCTAGAAGCCTCTTAATCCAAAGATTGCTGACCAAAGGGATTCGAATAATTACCTCAGCGCAGGTGGTTGAAATATTGGCCGATGGAATAACATATTTAAAGGATGGAGAAGAAGAAACGATACGAGGCGTAGACAGTATTGTACTCGCGACGGGCACCAAATCAAATAATGGTTTGAGCAAAGAACTGAATGACGGCTCATGTCTGACTTTTGTCATAGGAGACGCCCTTGAACCGCGCAGTGCTGTGGAGGCTATTAAAGAAGGGGCGGAGATTGCGAGGACAATTTGAGACCTCTGCGGATTTTTAGCTGGTCCTCAACCATGCATCTGCCGAGTTTGTTGAACCCATAAAGTACAGGAGTGTCTTTCAGATGAGTCAAACAGACAGAGTTTCACAACTGTTGCAGGGTGCGGTCGATCTGCATGTTCACAGTGGACCCGGCCTGATTCCTCGTTCCCTTGATCATGTCGAAGCAGCTAGAGAAGCTATGGCCGCTGGAATGAGAGCCCTGGTCGTTAAGGATCAGCATTCCATGACCGGCAACGCCGTCTATTTTATCAATAATTACATAATCAAGGGTGAACCTTTTGACGTTTTCGCCGGCGTGGTGCTCAACAATGGCGCTGGAGGATTAAATCCTAATGTTGTGGATGCTGCGATAAAATATGGAGCGAAAATCGTTTGGATGCCCACGTCCTCAGCAAAAAATCATATTGAGATCCATAAAAAGATGGAATCCGGTTTTCCGCACACAAAAGAAAAGTTGTTTCCGGAAACCCCTTTGACCATATTGGATGAAAAGGGTAAAATTCTCCCGCAGGTCAAGCAAATATGCTCCCTTATCGCTAAAGCGGACATCATTCTGGGTACCGGTCACCTACACTTGTCGGAAACCAAGCTATTGGTGGACGAAGCCCAAAAAGCGGGCGTCAAGAGAATCCTGATGCAGCATCCCGAATTTCTGGTCGAGGCTTCCATCGATGAGCAGATCGAACTCGCTAAAAAGGGCGTTTGGATTGAGCATTCCTTGGCGCTCTTCCTCAGCGGACTCTGCAAGAAGGAATATCTGCTGGAAATGATTAAGAGAGTGGGAGCCGAGTATACGACACTAGGCTCGGATCTTGGCCAAGTGACCAATCCGCGTCCGGTGGCCGGAATCAGAACCTGTGTTCAATACTTGCTTGAAAATGGAATCAAGGACGAGGAGATTGATCTGATGCTCAGAACAAATCCGGCAAAACTGGTTAATCTGGAATAGAATATATCTCAGATCTTCGACGAACTCCCGCGTCTTCCATAAGGTGTTGAGACACGGTGTTTTTCGCGTTGATTAATCCTACTGGTTCCCAGTTGAAGAGTGACATAGTATCATCTTGACCATTTCCTCCGGACAGGACTCCAGCCTTCATGGAGTTAGGGTATAGGGTCTTCCATGAAAACTAAGCCGTTGCCTCAGAAGCTGGAAAAGATCACCTTTTCTCCAATCAAGGAAGTGGCCGCAAAAGTTGATGAATCCAGGAAAAAAGGTATCAGAATATGGAATTTTTCTGGCGGCAGACCTGATCTCGATACGCCTGCTCATATTAAGAAAGCAACCCAACAGGCCATTGAAGATGGTTTGGTGCACTACACCCCAAGCATAGGTCTCTCGGGGTTAAGAGAGGCTATCTGCCGGAGGTATGAAGAAGACTACCAGTTGGAAATTGATCCCGATGAAGTCATTGTCACTGCCGGATCGACCGAGGCGATTTATGTGGCATTACAGGCCATTCTCAGTGAGGGGGATGAAGTACTGGCGCCTCAACCCATGTATGTATATTACGACGGGTGGTCCCTTTTGGGAGGAGGCTGGCTGGTTACTTTCCCCCTGCTGGAGAAGAATGGTTTTTCTTTAAGCGCCGAAGACGTAAGATCCCATATCAGCCCTAAAACCAAAGCGTTGATATTGACCTCACCTCATAACCCCACTGGGCAGGTGTTTGAAGAGGAAGAACTGACCAAAGTCGCTGAGATGGCGATCAAGGAGGATTTCTTCGTCATTTGCGACGACGTTTACAACCGTTTGCTCTACGATAATGCCAAGCATTTCCCAATCGCTAAGCTTCCCGGGATGAAAGACAGAACTCTAATCATCGGCAGCCTTTCCAAAACCTATGCCATGGACGGGTGGAGAATCGGTTATCTCATCAGCCCGCGTCATCTGATGTCCCGTTTCCTGAAGATGCATCAGTACACTGTCAATTGCTGCAATACCTTTGTCCAAATCGGAGCTCAAGTCGCCCTATCCGGTTCTCAGGAATGCGTTCATGAGATGGTCAAAGAATTCGACCGCCGGCGCTTGCTGCTCCTGTCTTATCTGGATGATTTGCGGATACCCTGTGTGCGGCCGAGGGGGGCTTTTTATGTCTTCCCTTCCATAAGCAGGTTTGGTCTGACGTCAAAGGAATTCAGCGACTTTCTGCTGAATGAAGCCCGAGTAGCAGTGGTTCCCGGGGATTCATTCGGTCCGGGTGGTGCAGGCTTTGTAAGAATGGCTTATTGTATGTCGTGCGAAGAAATAGAACAGGCGATGGAAAGCGTGCGCACTGCGGTGAGAAAACTGTAACCTCAAATCATGAAAGGAATGTGCAATGCCGTTTGATGTCAAAGATCCACGTGCGGGTCTGGGGTCAATGAAGGTTCTGGGAGGTGTCAGGACTGATGAGTACGCAGCTGCGGAATACGGCAGGTTTTATGAAACCGAACCGGATGAAACGACTCCCCAGACCAAGACCTGGTATTTCCGCGGGCAGAATTTCATTGTCGCTTACACGGAGGCATCCGTCGGGGCGGAATTCTCGCGCGAAGAACAACCTGATGAATACGTATTGCTATTACCCGATCAAGCTGCATCCGTGGAAATAACAACGGAGGACGGGACGGAAAAAGTCGCCGGGTATTCGATTTCTTTTCTTCCCCCCGGCAAAAGCGGCATCCGCCTGTTGGCCGGAGGGCGCTTTGTTCGGCTTTTCACGGTAAGATCCGAGGACTTGGTGAAAAAATGTGCCAACGCGAAATCGTATGAAACGGCGCATCCCAACGTTGCCCTGCTGGAGTCCTGGCCGGAGCCGGTTGGAGGTTATCGACTGAACACCTACAGCATGGATGTGCCTTTAGAGGAAGGACGCTTCGGCAGGATTTGGCGTTGTTCCACATTTATGGTGAATTATTTCTATTATCAGGTCGGCCCTCGTGATGCGACCAAGATGTCGCCTCACAGCCACGATGACTTCGAGCAGTGTTCTCTGGTCCTGGAAGGGGAGTTTACGCATCATGTGCGGTATCCCTGGGGGATCAACATGAACAACTGGCGGAATGATGAACATGAATATTGCGGGACGCCCTCTGTGGCGGTTCTTCCGCCACCCGCGATTCATACGACCCGGGCGATCGGAGAAAGGAACAATCAACTGGTGGATATTTTCTGCCCGTCGCGCTTCGATTTTTCCGAAAAACCCGGCTGGGTTCTTAATGCTGATGATTATCCAATGCCCTCCAAGAAGTGAGCACGTGGCTTAATCTTGGGGTACTGAAGGCATTCTCAGTGAAGATAAGAAGATATGGAGGAAGAAAAATGACTTCTATTGACAATGAGACGGTAAACCAGGCGCTTTCGGGACATCGTGATCTTGGCCAAAAGATGGCTGAAAGGCCCTGCTTTGGAACGTTTTTGAAATTGCCCCGTCCCGAAGTGGTGGATATTCTTGCTTTGGCGGGATTTGATTTCGTCATCTGCGACATGGAACACGCCCAGGTTTCGGAGATGGAAGCTCGGACGGTCCTGAAGGCCTGTTTTTCGATCAAACTGCCGGTGGTTGTCAGGCTTCCGGAACCGACTCCGGGCGTTGTCAACCGCCTCATGGAGGGAGGAGCCCTCGGCATTCAGATGCCCCGCCTGCGCAACCGAACCGATACGCAAAATCTTTATTCCATAATGAATTATCCGCCCAAAGGCCGCCGCTCGGTCGGTAATGCCAATATGTGGGCCGGTTATGGTGTCATCCCTGTCCCTCAGTATCTGGACGATTCAAACGCCCGTGCTCTTGTCATCGGACAGTTCGAGACCCGGGAGATCGATGAGTCCATTGACGAAATGATGCAGGGGCTCGATGTTGCGTTTATAGGCCCGATGGACTTGAGCGTCGATTTTGGCTATCCCGGGCAGTTCGATCATCCCGAGGTGGCCGCGCGCGTCCGCGAGATCGAAGCCGCTGCCAAGCGAACCGGTACGTTTATGGGTGCGTTTGTCGGGACTGTTGAACGGGCGACCAGACTGGCGTCGGAAGGATACCGGTATCTGGCGATAAGCGGCGACGTCGGCATGCTGGTTAACGGTGCCAGGAATCTCGTCAAATCCCTGCATGAAGCGACAGGCGGATAACCTGCATACTCCAATGAATGACCCGGCAGCTTGCTGCAGGGTCATTCACATTTTCTTGACGAACAACATAGCTACCACCGACGGTTTGGCCGGGTGTGCATCCAACAAGGAGACAATTAAGAAGCGCCGACACGCCCTGTTGGGGGCTTGTGAACCAGGTGGATTGGTCGCTCTGATGATGTCGAACGGGCGTAGGTGCCTCGCTGAATTCAATCAGTCGCTCTGCCCGTACCTCAAAGAAAAATATGGTGTGCATGTGTCGCCATTTGAACATGTCGGTGGTTTCAAGGCGTCAGGCGATGAGGCGCAACGGATCGAGATTAATGGTCGAGGATGGAAGGGAGCTTTGGAAAATGCTTGAACTGGATAAATTTGGCAAGGCCATCAACGAATGTATCCGTCCGGAGACATATCCAGTGGCACTGAAGTTGATAAAGGAAACCGATGAAATTCCGGAAGGTATACAAACCGTAGGCGCCCAAATCGGCGGATCCATGGCGCTATGTCAAGGTTGGGGCAAGGTTCGATTTAACGGCGAATCAGTGGCAATGCTGAAAGAGGATATTTCCTGCCCTATCGCCCTTTTCAGCCTCGGCTTCGCAGATCCGCCGAAAGACTGGCAAGAAGGGAGCCTCTACATGAACTGGTACACGCCCGATGAAAGGGCCGCAAAAAAATTTGCCGCCACAATGTACCGACTCCCCATGGGAAAATACAAAGGCGTGGTAATGGCTCCAATCCATTCATGCGAATTCGAGCCCGATCTGGTCATCGTATACTGTGACCCTATGGGAATAATGCGCCTCATAACCGCGGCTCTCAATAAATCCGGAGGCCGGTTCGAGAACTCCATTTTTCCGCCGGGCGTCTGCACCGACGTCATCGCGCCGGTTATTCAAGACGGAAAATGCAGGTTCGGCATACCCTGTTTTGGAGACAGAAAATTTGAGTATACGGCCAGGGAGGAACTCG
Organism: uncultured Desulfobacteraceae bacterium; assembly: GCA_964581175.1. Taxonomy (GTDB): domain Bacteria; phylum Desulfobacterota; class DSM-4660; order Desulfatiglandales; family Desulfatiglandaceae; genus B46-G9. The sequence goes on along the minus strand of CAZONI010000014.1, from coordinate 29,902 downwards.
TTTTCTCAGTTCCATTTTCTCAGCTGGATGAAATCTCCGATGGGTTGAAATTTTTCTATAGAAGTGGGCACCAAATTCCTTTGCGACGGCCTCTCGATCACCCGAGCGCCCAACTTGAGACATACAAAAGACTCAGAGCCATGCTTTGATGATCGCGACCTTCAGGGACCAGGATTATACCCGACTCAAGGCTGAAGACACCAGCTGTCCTATCCCGTCTCCGGAAGACGATCTTTCTGTCTCGCTATCCGTGCCGATGGTGTCCGGGTCTGTGGACGATGGTATTTACTCCATAATACGGCGGGGGAGAGGAGAGCCTAAAATGTGCCAAAACAGCCTTTGTCCCGGAGGACAGAAAAATAGAGACTACAACAATCTGGGGAACGTCTACGGGATGGCACCCTGCGGTTGCGCAGACGCAAAGCCTCTTCCTTCTTCCACGGAGAATCGAACATGGATACTGTGGCGAATATTATCGAGCGCGCTTTGAGCGCGGGACAAAAGACACTGTCGGAATATGACAGCAAATTGATTTTGGCTGAGTACGGAATTCCGACAACTCGAGAATTCTTGACAGCAGACCTGGAAGAGGCCGAATCCGGCGCTGAGCGCATCGGCTACCCGGTGGCCTTGAAAGTATGCGCGGCCTCCGTCCCCCACAAAACCGAGCAGGGATTGATGGAACTGGGCATTATGGGAGTAGCGGATCTCAAGCGCGCATATGGCCGGTTGAGTGCCCGAGCGGAGGCTCTCGGTGGCGGATTGCTGGTGCAGGAAATGGTCCGTGGTGCGCGTGAATTTGTCATAGGGATGACGCGGGACAGCCAGTTTGGACCATGCGTGATGTTTGGACTCGGCGGTATTTTCACCGAAGCCTTGGAGGATGTTTCCTTTCGTGTTGCTCCGCTGACGAAAAAAGATGCTGAACAGATGTGCAACGAAATCCGGGGATATGGCATTCTGAGGAGTATCCGGGGCCTGCAACCGGTAAACATTGACCTGCTGGTCCATTGCCTCCAGCGGTTGGGTCAAATTGGTCTGGATCAAACGGCAGTGCGGGAAATTGATGTGAATCCTTTAATCGTGCGCGACGGACAGCCAGTAGCAGTAGACGCGTTGATTGTTTTGGATCCGCCACAAGCTCAACCGGTCACAGATGTGGCTCGACCCGGTGGTCTGGAATCATTCTTCGCGCCGAAAAAAGTAGTCGTTCTTGGTGCTTCACAAACGCCTCACAAGGCGGGCAATGACGTTGTTAAGAATATTCTGGCCAATGATTTTGACGGTGAGTTGTATCTGGTGAATCCCAAGGGGGGAGAAATCCTGGGTCATCGAGTCTATTCGTCCATTGAAGAATTGCCCGAGGGCATTGATTTGGCGATCATCATTTTGCCTGCCAGGGTCACGCCACAAGCTATCCGTGACTGCGGACGCAAAGGGATAAAGGCCGTTGTTCTGGCTGCCGGCGGATTCGCCGAGGTGGATGAGGATGGAGAAAGGCTGCAGGCGGAAACCATACAGGCCATTCGAGACTCAGGCGTCCGCGCGATCGGCCCCAACACATCGGGGCACACCTCTACGCCCCATAACTTTACTTCGAGCTTCTTTCCGCTGGGGAAAATTCCCCATGGAAATATCTCCTACATCGCCCAGACCGGAAATTTTGCCACCCACACCATGCGCTACATCATGTCCGCAGAAAACTATGGTGTGGCTCGGGTGGTTGGCATGGGAAACAAGCTGGATGTGGAAGAAAGTGAGGTCCTTGAGTATTGTGCGCGAGATCCTGAGACAAAAGCGATTTTCATGTACTTGGAGAGTTTTAAAAGGCCCGGACGCTTTTTGGAAGTTGCCCGGTTGGCCACTCAATCCAAACCCGTGATTCTCTTGAAGGGTGGCGCGACGGACGCGGGCGTCAAAGCTGCTGTGGCACATACGGCTGCGCTGGCTTCAGAAGATAGGATCATCTCCGGGGCGCTGCGGCAAGTCGGCATCGTACGGGTGTTCAAGTACTCTCAGCTCTTCCTGGCGGCCAAGGCCGTTTCGTGCATGCCCCTGCCCAAAGGCAATCGGGTCAGTTTCCTGGCGCCATCCGGAGCCATGCTGGTGTGTTTGGCCGATCTATGCACGCAGAGATTGAACCTCGATATCGCCGAGTTGGAAGAACACACTAGAAAGCGCCTCCAGGATATCAGCCCCTCGTATATCCGTGTGCGCAATCCCGTCGATATTTGGCCGTGCGCAGCTTTACATGATGTTGAATTTGCGTACCGCGAGGGGATAGAGGCGGTATTAAATGATGAGAACGTGGATGCGGTTGTCCCGATCTTGATGCTGACCGATGAAACCGGTGTTCCGCCGTTTGACTTCATTGTGGAACTGAAAGAACGTCATCCTGAAAAGCCTATTTTTGTTACTTTCAGCGGCCAAAAAAAGCACATGAATGCGGCCAAAGCCTATCTGGAGCCGAGGGGGGTGCCCACCTTCAATTTCATCGAGGAACCCTTCGAGATACTAAGCATCCTGGCACAATGCCGACTTTCTCTCGAGCGCCAATAATATTCTGGTTCCTGATTTGCCGGTATCGTCACCTGGTGGCGGACATAGCCCTTCCGGACCCGGCTCTTTACTCATCCACGTGAGTGCGGAGCAAGACGTCGAAGTCCCCCACTTGAATTTCTCCGCCGGAAACAGTTGATAATATCTTATCTGCGCTCCTCAGCGCCCCCGCCTGGAACGGGTTCTTCGACTTGCATCTGTGACGCCTTGCTGGCGATAAGGATTCCTTCCCAACTACTCGCGCTCACACACGCCGTTGAAATTTGACGGTTGATTTGGGGTTGCTGGCCGCTTCTTGACAAGTCTGGTCTGAATATCTATACTTGAAAGAAGTTGAATCGTGCGGTACTCACGCAGGTGATACTCGGCTCATGGGGAGGAATCGTCATGCAGACGCTGCAGTACAAGACCCTGAACGGGATTCGTGCGGTCCGCCGCTGGGCTGTCCCTTATGTCAATTCGTTGATTCACACCAAGGAATTCAGACCGATCATTTGCTATCTTTTCACCGAATGGGGATGCAACATCGATTGCCACTACTGCTTCCAGTGTGACAATACCCGGGGTGATGATACGCCCAGAATGGATCTTGAAACTGCCAGGGACTCCATAGACTGGCTGAAGTCCGTGGGCTGTCGGGTCATTCCCCTCATGGGAGGAGAGCCGCTGATGCGTCGGGACTTCATCCTGGAGGTCATCCGGTATGGTGCGGAAAACGGTTTCTTCATGTACCTGCCCACCAATGGATATCTCCTTGACAAACCCTTTATCGACGAAATGGGCGAGGCGGGCGTGGCGGCCGTGAATCTCGCCGTGGACTGCATTGCGCCGCGCAAGGGCTTGCCCAAGGCCCTCCTCAACATAGAGCCCCAATTCCGGTACCTGGTGGAGCGTCAGAAGAAGTACGGGTACCTTCTCTTCTTCAATATCAACATCTGCCGCAACAACATCAAAGATGCGAAAATGCTCACCGAGATCGCCCGCCAGAATCGCATCGGCACGGACTATCATCTCAATGAACCCCCCCACAGCTTTGTGGACGTGGGGCACTACTCTCATCAGGAGGATATGCTCAGCATCACGGAAGACCAGTGGGAGGAAGTGGACAGGCTCCTGGACTGGCTTGTCGAAAAACAGCGCCAGGGCTGGCCCATGGTGAATTCCATCGAACATCTCAAGGCCTTCAAACTCCGGATGCGGGGACAGATGCAGCCATGGGACTGCAGGGCCGGTCACAACGGCGGTTTGATCAGAACGGACGGATCTCTTTCTCCCTGCTTTGATCTCATCACCTATGAGCACGACTGGGGCCGGATTTGGAACCCCAGGTTTGATGAAATAGACCTGAAGCAGGTGAAAGAGAAGTGCTTGCCCCACTGCTCTTCCACTTGCTATTTTACCATGGCCCACTATTACAACCTGCGTCATCTGCCTGAGTGGATCGGCAAGCACATCCGCGTGGGCTAGGTATAGACCCCCGATCTTTTCGTAGCGGAAACTGCGTACAAGCCGCCGACCCGCATCAGGTCATGCAGGCGCCGCGGGATGAAGCATTCTCACCCTATTCCCATCTCCCGTTCTTTTTTCTTCGGAGGTTGATGTGGTCCATCCTTCCCTGATCGGTTACAAATGAACTCAGGAGCCAGCTCACAATGCTGATAACCAGGGAACCCAGTACGGCGGACCAGAAGCCGTGCACCTCAAAACCGCCGATCACACCGGAGGCCATCTCGAGGAGCAACGCGTTGATTACAAAGGTGAAGAGCCCGAGGGTGAGAATATTAAGAGGCAGGGTAAGCACTATGAGGACGGGACGGAAAAAAGCATTCAGCACTCCCAGGATCGCCGCCGCAAGAAACGCGCTCGAGAAGTCCCGCACTTCTATCCCGCTGATCAAATAGGAGGCAATCATGATGGCGGCAGTCAGAATCAGCCACCGGATAAGGATCCCTTTCATTATATCTCTCCTCCGGCCGAACCGGCGTCTTATTCACAAAATGCCGGATTGGTGCCTGTCTCCTATTTATTCAAAAGAACGGGACAAATCAAGTCCTATTCACTTCCAGGCACTGTCTCCCGGCTTTGTCGATCCGAGGACATTGTGAAATGGATCGCTCTTCAACCCGACGAAGATGCGATGGACCCGGCCACTGCCGGGGCGATGGAATTTAAGATGAGCAGTCGACAGGAAAAGCGCACTGATGTACTTGGAGCCGGAGGCACGCTTGCCGGAAAGGCGGGCAAGACCGACGAAGCCGCCTTCGAGCCTGACAGCCTGATCACGGTAATGACCCAGAATCTCTACATCGGAGGCGATATTCTTGTCCCTCTCGATGATCCCGGAAACTTCGAAGAACTGGCCTTCCTTACGCTCCGGATGATGATGGAGAGCCGTTTCCCGGAACGAGCCGGGGCCCTGGCCCGAATTATCGCGGGAAGAAAACCCGATGTCATCGGACTGCAGGAGGTATGTACGATTACGCTGAACTTCCCCGGGCTCCCGCATCAATACAATCAGACCATTCATTCCCGGCAGGTCCTCATGGATGCACTGTCGGCGCTGGATGCAGACTACCGGGTGGCTGCCGCTGTTGAAAATTCAGATATATCCATTTCCCTGCCTTCGGCCGGCGGGTCGGTCCGGATTGTTGACAACGATGTTATCCTGGTCAACAGACACGTCAATGCTTCCAATCACGAGGGCCGAAACTATGCGGAAAATCACGAAGTATGCCTCGGCCAGGAATGCAGCTTCCTGCTTAGGCGGGGATTTGCGGCCATTGACGCCGCAGTCAAGGGGAAAACCTTACGCTTCGTGAACACCCACCTTGAAAACCCTGAACCACAGACACTCCAAGGAGACAAGATCCAGCTCAGACAGACGGAAGAACTGCTCGCACATCTGGCGTCCGAAGCGCTGCCGGTCGTCCTGGTGGGGGATTTCAATGCGGCGCCGGGCGACAACCTATCGGCCTACACCATGATAAGGAATGCGGGCTACACGGATGTGTGGCTGCGAAGATCAAACGGGCCCGGGACCGGGGGCTTCACCTGTTGCCAGGACCCGGACCTTCGGAACGAGGCATCCGTGCTGTCGAAACGCATCGATCATATCTTCGTTTCCAACAAAACCGGATCGGCGGCATCTCCCGTCACGGACTTGACGGAGGTCTCCCTGGTGGGGAACCTTGAGGAGGACAAGACCCCTTCCGGCCAGTGGCCCTCGGATCATGCAGGGCTCTTTGCCAGACTCTCCGTGTGAGCTTCGTCCTGCAGAGCAGGAGGCTTCAGGCGGCGCCCCGAGGACGCTTAAGGAGGAAGCCATTTCTTCCGTTCCGAGGCTCCGGGCTGGTCTTTTCAGTGACTTATCAGCGTGGGATAGCTACTCCCTCCGCATTCTCGACTTCGTCGAGCGGCGGGTTCCCCCACTGATAAGTCACGAAAAGACGGCATCCTCTCACCAGTCACTCCAGAAAAGGCTTCCTCCTTAAGCGTGGTACCATTTTGGACCCTGGATCGGAAAGACGGCTAATTCTTTAATATTTACCTGAAAAAGCTGAGCATCAGAGTCCATATCCATAGTCGAAACTCCACCCATATCGGCCATAGGAGGGTTGTTTTTACGCTCAAAAGTCTTATACTATTGTTAAACGGATGAACTCAGGAAGGAGGGGGCGCGCATGAAAAAGTTGCTCATTACCTTGTTGGCGTTCGGGTTACTGATGACGCCTTTTACGGTTTATGGCCAGCCTGCGCAGATCGCCATGGTGGTGGGGCAATCCGGACAGATAGCGACAGATGCTCCTCCGGTTTCACAAGCGCTTGTACCGGAAGGCGATTTCGCGGTACAGCTTGCTGCTGCCCTTGAGTTAGGTACGCCGGCAACAGAGGGGCAAGCCGAAGATATGCTGACGTCGGTAGGCATTGAGCCGCAAAACGGGTGGATTGCCGATTATCCCGTGACACCCATTATCATGGGTGAACTGCAGGATGCAGTGGCTGCCTCGGCTGCCGCTTATAAGATTCCTTTGGGAAGAGATGAAGCCTTGCAGGCATTTCAAGATGTAGCAACCGGGTTCGGTCTGGCCATTTCGTCCGGAACGGACCAGTACACAGAGAGCCAACCACCGACAACCAGTGAATACGTTGGACCTACGACAGTTGATAACTACTATTCGGAAGAGGGCCCGCCGGTGATTACCTATTATGCGCCGCCGCCGGATTATTACTACTTATATTCCTGGGTTCCTTACCCGTTTTGGTTTTCCAGTTTTTACTTTCCCGGCTTCTTCATCTTGAACGATTTTGATTTTGCTGTAGTCGGGCATTTTCACGGTCATCGTTTCCATCATGTGATCACCAATCACTTCTTCGACCGAAGGCGGCACGAGTATCTCAGGGTCGACCCGCGGATGGGAAACCATTTGAGGGCTTTCCGGACACGTGTGCCTGGTTTCAGTTCGCCCAGGGCCAGAAGAGACGCCAGGTCGATCTTCAATGGGAGTTTTGAAAGAGAACGATCCGGCAACGCTACAACCGGAGCAACGGGCAGGAGGCTCAAAGGATCTGTGCGGCAGGGAACGGTCGGCAGGACGTTCAGTCAGCCGCGCGGTTTTGAAAGGCAAGGTCGAGTCATGAGAAGGCCGTCTGTCCGCAGCAGCGGAAACCGAGGTGTGACATCCGGAAGAGGTTTCAGCAGGCCGTCCGAAGGCTTCACGAGATCTGTTAGACCTCAAAGGCCGCTTAACCTGGCCTCCCGCGGAAGCTTCAGCAGGCCGTCCGGAGGTTTTACGCGGTCTTTCAGCCCTCCAAGCAGATCGTTCAGTGCCCCTGCCCCCCCTGCCCCCCGAAGTTCCTTCGGAGGCCGTCATGGCGACCTTGGCGGTTTCCAACGCGGCGGTTTCGGCGGCTTTCACGGCGGTGCAGGTTTTCGTCGTTAGACACGGCGGCTCTCCTGCGCCGCCTGCAATCGTCCCCGGACAGAAAAACAATCTCCTCCTGAGCGCTAATATCCCAGGTTCTCTCCCACGAGCTTCACATGAATGCGATCCTTGATCATGTGCCCTTCGATGATGCTCCACATGTTGCATATCCTTTGGGGCGACCTGCAGTCCGAACACAGGCCTGTTACCACGCAAGGAGTATTTATGCCTATGCGTATGGCGTTGACCGGTCCCGCATAGTGCTTGATCCTCGCCATGGCCGAATCCAGATCCGCGGCCACCTTGTTCATGCCGACGACGAGGACCACTTTCCTGGGACCGAAGACCATGGATGCCACCCTGTTTCCCATGCCGTCGAGGTTGACCAGCCTGCCGTCCAGGGTGATCGCATTGGAACTGGCTATCATCAGGTCGGCCGTCATGCCCCTTCGTCTGCGCTCCAGGCTTTCCTGCGGTGAGATACCCGCCTGGTAGGGGTCGATGAGCTCAACTCCCGGCAGCTTGACCACCTTTTCCCAGAGACCCATATTCGCCGCCGTCATCGAGCCGCAACGAAAGACGACGCTCTTTTCAGGAATCATGGCCAGGATGTCCTCCCTGGCTTTATCCGCCGTTGGTGCGTAGCTCCCCTCCATACGGCGCTTCTCCAGATGTTTTATGATATCTTCCGCCACCTTCTCATTCCACAATACCTGATGCTCGTCCATATCACTCCTCTTTCAAGTTCATGTTTATTGACATCTTTACTCATATCGACCATTCCATTCAACGGTCGGAAGACCTCGGGGAATCACAATCCAAGACCACCTGTTTCCCTCAAAAGGTAATGACCGGACAACCCCCTTTCAGGTACTCGGTCAGGGGCTGCCCCATGTAGATGACATCGATACCCAAACTGCAGAGTTTATCGGAGACGCCGTACCGGTCTGCACAGGCCTTGCAAGCCTGAAGCTCGACGCCGGCCTCTTTCAATTCAGCGAGTTCAGCCTGCAACTCCCGGTCCACCGCCAGCAGTTTGGCCGACGGTCCCCAAACCACCAGTCGGACTTTGTCCCACCAGCCCTTGAGTTTGGAGTTCTTGGTGTACATGAAAACCATGTTCTGCGCCACTTCGCGGTCACGTGATGACCAGATGACCACCAGTGGTTTGGACGGCCCGGAATCGGACCTCTCTTTTTCCATTATGCTGCTCCTTTCCTCCTATTCGCGCTTATTATGTGCCCACAGACCTTTCCCTTCCCGATGGTTCGTCCCGGACCGTTCAGGAAGAGCCATGACCAGGCACGGGAAATTTTCACCGTCGCACATGGTGGGTATGGCGGGCGTCTCTTGATACGGACCTTTCGATCAATCGACGATCTTCATCTCTTCTATCCAATGATTCGGCAGAAATGCGTGGTCCGGTCCCTCCGTGGAAATGAATTCGTTGCCTGGCCCGACTTTCCAGTAGTAATTTCCGCCGGAAGGGACCTCGTATCTATGTTGGGTGTTCGGATCTTCAATAAGTACCTCGCCTCGAAAGGCCCTGGACCATCTCTGATGCACTCTATCCTGCATCCGGGAACGATTCATGTAGGTCTGATGGATCATGTCGTCCACTTCCCTGTTCGTGTCGCTCCAGATCCGGGACACGGCTCCGGCCAGTCTGCTCTGACCTGCCGCCCAGTCGGGATTTTCCCGGTAACCCAATACCATTTGGTTCAAGACCCCGTCGGCAACGGATTCCGATCCGGGTGCCGCAAGGTAGCCGTAAAGGCGGGTAACATACCAAGTAGCCCTGTTCGGGACGCCTTGAGTCGGGACCAGGACCGTCTGAACAAACGCATATCCTTTCCGTTGTCCCATCTCAACCTGAGCGTCAAAGGTCATCTCACCGGTGTCCACCCGAACGGGGATGCCGGCCCGTGCCCATAGCGATTGAGCCTGTTGGGAGAGCTGCGGAAAATCTCTCTCCTGGACGTTACTCACGGGCCCCACCCGCTGGGGGAGATACATCGCTTTCAAAAAAAGGGTTGACGGGAGGTACCGCATGACCAGCCGTCTGTTCTGGCCGTCGGGACTGAACCATCCTCCTTCAACAATGCCGTAATGCTGCAGTATCGGCGCGGGAAGTTCCATGGGCGGAACGAACGAGTCACCGATACGGGCGAGCATCCGGTTATCCGGGCTTGTTACCAGGATTTCTGGTCTCGTGTCAAGGGCACCGAAGCGTTTCAGACCTCCGTCGACATTCCATCCCTTGGGTACCGGGCATGTGAACGCCCCTTCCAGAGGGTCACTCCAGGGCGCCATCTCCGGAAGCGGTGCTCCGGCCGGCTGCCCGGCTTGTGCGGCTGGTCCGCTTCCCGAATAGAAAAAGCTTTTCAGTATCCGTTTCATCGCCGGTTCTTCACGGTGCCATGTCTCGACGTTGGCGGCAATGGCGTAGAGCACGCCTCGGGTATCATGCTTGAAGCACATAACCAGCCCCCTGAAGCGGGTTCCTTTCGGCGCATACTCCATTTGAGCCACCGCGACCTCCGGGGTTCGGGATACCGTCCTTCTCTTCGAAATGTTCACCCCGGGAAAAAGGTCCGGAAAAATCTGGCCAAGGCCATCTACCACTCCGGCGGCGCGACCCTCGATGCTTTGGATGGGCTGCACCAAGACCAGTGCCGCAGCCGTACTTTCCGGGCCGGGACGATAGGCAAGGAATGCGCCGCCTCCCCGTTCCTGAATGTTCCAGCCGTTGGGATGAAGGACCACCAAACCACTGGTTCCCCTGAAGACCCTCCACCCTGCCGGGAGAATAACCCGACTTTGCTGGGAAGGGAGCAGAGCATAGCCCTGTGGAGAGCTTTGGGCTGCGACGAATGTCGGCGCAAAGAACAGAAGAGCCGTGAATGAAAAAAGAACCATTGTTTTTCTGTCCATGATGCTGTCCCTCCGTGTGCTTCAGTGCAATTCCGGTGAACCCCGTTCTTCATGGGACTTCAAAAGGCCGGTACATGCGTAGTCTGCAGAGGCCATGCCATGGATACGATGAAGCATTTCTCCAAAACCGCGATCCTTGCCTTCCAAGGGCGCTCCCTTGCCGAAGACGTGCCCTTTCCCCATCTCCCGGCACTGGGCGCTGCAGCGACGGATGCTTTGGACCTCCTGATGGAGCGGATACTCGCCCATTAGGAGATCGATTTGAACGTTTTTTGGAGGATCTCCACGGGTAACCTCCGAAAAGAGGCCAAGGAATAGAAAGACGGAATGGTTTACCCTTAGAAAAACAAAAATCGGTCCTCGTGTCAAGAAAACTCGCCGCCATGAAAGCGCAGAAATGGAGCGCAGGCGAACCGGTACCGGGAAGGCCCGAAATGTACAGCTAAGCTCGAGGTCCGGAAGGGCGCGGAAGCTCCGTTATGCTGTTTTTGATTGGCAACCCGCGGCAAATTGCCTATACTCCAAAGTAGAAAAAGAATTCCCAAACATGTAAGGCATAGGTCCGGTGTCCAGAAGAGCATGCTGATCAGGAAGGAAAAGGCTTCCTCCCTGATCAGCCCCTGAGAGGTACCTGATGCCTTCCGCCCTGCACGAGGAGCCGCCCTGTTTCAACAACCGCAGCTCGCGACATGAGCCGGCAGACTCCCTGAAGCCGGCTGCTTCGAATCAAGGAGGGCTTGGATATGGAAGATCTCAATCCTGGAAAATTGCTGGGCCTGGCTCGGAACTTCATGGAATCGCGCATACTTCTCACCGGGGCCGAGATGGATCTTTTCACACTTCTCGCACCGGCCCCGCTTTCCATCCGGGAAATCGCCGAAAAAAAGAAGGCCGATCCAAGAAGCCTGACCGTCCTCCTGGATGCGCTTGCCGCCATGAAGCTCCTGGTCAAGGAGGCAGGAAAATATCACTGCCCTGCTTCCGTGTCCCGATTTCTTTCGAGAGATGCTCCGGGATCGGTCCTTCCCATGGTCCTTCACATGGATCATTTGTGGGGACGGTGGTCCGAGCTTACAAACGTGGTTCAAGGTCTGGATGTCCGGACCGAACCCATTTCGTCCAGTGCCAGTAGAGACGAACACGAGCTGCGGGCCTTTATCGGAGCGATGGACATTGTCGCCCAGGCTTTTGCGCCTCGAGTTGCCGCGGCAGTCGGGCCGGCGGCGCACAAAGCCCTCCTGGATGTTGGAGGGGCGCTGGGGACCTATACCTTGGCTTTCCTGAAGGCCGTACCCGAGATGAGAGCTACTCTATTCGACAGGCCTGAAGTTATCGAGATGACACGAAAACACCTTCGCGATGCTGGTGTTCTGGAACGCGTCACCCTGGTGTCGGGGGATTTTTATTCCGATGAACTGCCTGGCGGCCACGACCTGGCCTTCGTCTCCGCCATCATCCATCAGAACGGAGCCGATCAAAACGTCGAGCTTTTCTCCAAGGTGTTTCGAGCACTGATTCCCGGCGGCCGGATCGTTATCCGGGACCATATTATGGCGCCTGACCGGACCAGTCCCAAAGACGGCGCTATCTTCGCCGTGAATATGCTCCTTGTTACTCCGGACGGGGGGACGTATACCTATGACCAGGTCCGGGAAGCCCTTTCAAAGGCGGGATTCGTTCGCGTTCGCCTCCTTCAGGCCGGAGAGCGCATGGACGGCCTTGTCGAGGCATTCAAACCCTGATGCCTTTGAAGAGGGTGTTGTCCCTCCCCTGGCGCGAAGAAGCGAGGCATGAGGTCATTGTATCGAGGAAAACCTGTAATGAAGAAAGGAGGGAGCAGAAATGAAGGCCCTCTATTTCAGTCAACATGGTGAATTGGATGAAATCCAGTATGGGGAAGTGCCGGATCCCGTTGTCGGATCGGATGACGTCCTGGTTCGGGTGCGTGCCTGCGCCCTTAATCATCTGGATATCTGGGTAAGAAGGGGTTGGCCTTCTCTCAAGCTGGAGATGCCCCACTGGTGCGGCGCCGATGTGTCCGGAGAAATCGCACAGGTAGGTTCCGCCGTATCCGAATGGCAGTTAGGCCAGCGGGTGGTCGTATATCCCGGGATTAACATTTTTGAAGACGAATATACCCGCCGCGGGGAAGAAACCGTGAGTCCCGGCTACGCCATCCTTGGTGAACACGTGCGGGGAGGCGCGGCGGAATTGATCTCCGTTCCGGCAGGCAATCTGCTGGCCCTTCCCGAGAACATAGAATTTCCTGATGCCGCCGCGCCTCTGCTGGTCAGCCTGGCCGCATGGCGCATGCTCATTCATCGGGCCGGGCTGCGTGCAGGCGAGTCGGTACTAGTAGTGGGCTCGGGAGGCGGGGTCAACAGCATGGCCATCCAGATTGCGAAGCTCGCGGGGGCAACCGTATATGCCGTCGCGGGCAACGCGGAAAAGGCCGGGCGGGCACGGGAGTTGGGAGCAGATGTGGTCCTGGACCGCTCACAGGTCGACTGGGGCAAAGAGATCTACCGGCTCACGTCAAAGCGGGGCGTCGATCTGGTGGTCGACAATGTCGGGAAGGCGACGCTCACTGCCAGTATGCTCGCGGTGGCACGCGGCGGCAGAATCGTGATTATCGGCAACACCACCGGTCCGAAAGCCGAGATAGATATTCGCTATATTTTCGGCAAACAGATCAGCCTGATCGGCAGTACAATGGGAAGCCGGGAGGATTTCCGGACCATCACGTCTTTACTCTGGGAAGGCAGGCTCAGACCGGTTGTAGACCGCGTTATGCCGCTGAACAGGGGAAAAGAGGCCTATCAGATCATGGAAAAGGGCGAGCACTTCGGGAAAATCGTCTTAACGCCCTGACGGCGCCCGGTGCCGCCTCTCAAAACCGATCAGGGTTGACACTCCATGCCTGCCCCTCTATACTCCCTGTGGGAACATGAGGGTTCTAGTCAGTGTATCCTGGATCAATTTTGGCTGAACCCTTCACCTCTGGTGGGGGACCGGATCGACTCTTCCGATCCGGGATCTGGAAAGCGGGTATAAGATGAATCCCGACGCTCAGAAAGGAAGCCTTTTATTTCGTTCCGAGGCTCCGAGCTGGTCTTTTCAGTGACTTATCAGCGTGGGATAGCTGCCCCCTCCGCATTCTCGACTGCGTCGAGCTGCGGGTTCCCCCACTGATAAGTCACGAAAAGACGAAACCCTCTCACCAGTCGCTGCAGAAAAGGCTTCCTTCCCGAACTCCCTCGGAGGGCCTCATGATGCGTCCGGCTCTGCGGGAGGAGAATCAGTTGATCGGTCTGAACGTTTTGAATGATTCGCCATCCGGAGGAGGTGACAAAGTGAAAGACGGTAAATGTCCCAAGTGCGGTTCGGAGAAGGTTTTTCACGGAACGAATATTCCGGCCAAAAGCGGCCCTTTCGGAAGCAACAGCATCCCCATCTCCATACTATCCATTGCCGCCCTCGACAACTACGTATGCACGGAATGCGGCTATGTGGAGAGCTACATCGCCGAGGCGAAAAAGCTTCAAGAGATTTCAGAAAAGTGGCCGATGGTCAAGGAACCGGCCTCATCTTGAGATCCGGTGGAGCAAGCCGGAGGCCCATGGGACGGGATGTCATTCTCCTGAGCTAATTCGAGCGGCTTCCGCATGTTTTTCCATGTCCTCCTGGTCTAGATCTTTTCCGGGGCAAAACGGAACAAAGACCTTTGAGAAGGGCCTTGCACGGCTCTGCAAGGTTCGGGACATCCCATTGGATGGCCTTTCCGGTGGGACATCCTTCCCGGTTCTCATGCAGACAGGTGCCGCGAACGCCTGAATTTGAAGGATTCATGCTGCATCTTCCTCTTCACGGGTGCGAATGGTTTGGTTTCAGGAAGAGGTGGCAAGCTCAAGACAGGGCACCGGCCGGGAGGATCACGAAGATTTTTTCAGGCTCTTTTGGAGGGTTCAAGGTTGAAGGGATTCCGGAGATTTGCTGTTATCACCAGGGTGATGCTGAAGCATGGCCTGGGAGACGTTGTAGAACGCCTCTTCACTCGAACCGCGAAAAAGGAAAAGGGAATCGAGGACAAGGGGCATCGCTTCAAAGCCGGATTTCCATCCCCGAAACGTATCCGCCTGGTTCTGGAAGAACTGGGGCCCAGCTTCATCAAACTCGGACAGCTCATGAGCACCCGTGCGGACATGTTTCCGCCGGAATATCTCGAAGAGTTCAGGAAACTCCAGGACCAGGTGCCCCCGGTTCCTTTCGACGATATCAAGAAAGTGATCCAGGAAGAACTGAAGCGCCCGCTCACGGAGATCTTCAAGGAATTCAACCCGGAGCCGATCGCTGCAGCATCGGTGGCCCAGGTCCATCTGGCTGAACTCTCTACGGGGGAGAAACTCGCCGTCAAGGTCATCCGTCCGGGCATAGACAAGAAGATCCGGCAGGATATCCAGTTGATGTACTACCTGGCGGGAAAAATAGAAAAGTCTTTCGAGATCGGCCGAATCCTGGGAACCACCAATCTGGTGAGCGAGTTTGAACGGACGATTTTCAAAGAACTGGATATGTTCGTCGAAGGGGGCAGCATCGAAAGATTCGCCAGAAATTTCAAAGACTCCCAGGATATCTATATCCCCAAGGTCTACTGGGACTACACAAGCAGATCCGTACTGGCGATGGAACATATCGAAGGGATCAAGATGGATCAGGTGGAAGCCATAAAGGCCCGCGGCATTGATCCCAAGAAGATAGCGGAACTCGGCCTCCGTTCCTTTTCGCGGCAGTTGATGGAGTTCGGTTTTTTCCACGCCGACCCGCATCCCGGAAATACTATCGTCATGTACGACGGCCGGGTGGCCTTGGTGGATTTCGGCATCACCGGGTATCTGGATGAACAGACGATGCTGGAGATTGCGAACATCTTCCTGGGTTATGCCGAACACGACTACGATATGATCCTTGATGCATTGCTGGATGCCGGAATCATTGACGAAAAGACCATGGATCTCAAGAGCTTCCAGATTGACCTCAAGGACATCAGCGAGCCGTTTTACGGCCGGTCGCTTCAGACCATTTCAGTCAGGGACGTCTATGACCAGGTGATGCGCCTGGTTTACAAGTATCACATCAGGATGCCCCAGAATATTCTGCTCCTTTTGAAGACCTTCATCCAGACCGAGGCCCTGGGAAAGATCCTGGGCAGTGACGCGAGCATCCTCGAAGCCACCAGCCCCTACGCCAAAAAGCTCTTGAAGCGCGGCTACGACACGAAGAAGTTGTTCAGGCATTTGGGCAAAGATGCCCGCCTCATGGGCGGGTACATGAGGACCATGCCCAAATTTGTCCACGATATCCTCAAACAGACCGCCCAGGGCAAACAGCGGCTGGAACTGTGGCACGACGGCTTCAAGAATCTGGATGCACAGTTTGCAAAGGGGATTAGCAGGTTGACCGTGGGATTGGTTGTTTCCGCCTCTCTCATAGCTGCGGCCATGGTCCTCAACTCCAGTCAAACGGTTTTCGAGGTTACGGTAAATGTCTTCGGGCTGAAGACCATTTCAATCACCCATCTCTTCGGTCTCATGGGGTATCTCGTAGCAACGATTCTTGGCATTTGGCTTATCATCTCCATCTTTCGGTCAGGAAGGCATTGAGACCGAGGTCGTCCGCTTCCACCGATTTTTCCTCTTGACAGCCGGTTCAACTCTGTCTGCATGTTTACCGGAAACCGGAGACGCGAAGGCCTTTATTTCCTGCAAGGAACGCGCTGAACTTCGATGGAGGTTATTTTTGAGATTCCGCCAGGCCCGATGAAAGGAAAGGGAAATGCAGGTTATCAGAACGGCATGTCCCCGCGACTGTCCGGACACATGCTTCATCGACTGGAACTACCTCAACCTGTCAGGCTCCGGGCAAACGGGTACACAGGGGCCCAAAGTTTTAAGAGGGTAACGAACCCTTTTTCCTGCAATTTATGAGGAGAACGATAATGAAAACTGAAGGAGGTTCAGAGATGCTGTACACGCTCAACGAAAATGAATTGCTGACCAAGGTGCACAAATACGAACTCAAGAGAGACTCTGAGAAACTTCGCATTGATGTCCACGAGGTTCTGGCCGGAACCATTGATGACCAGTTCTTCGCCATTCCGAATTTGCTGTTCCGGGAGGAGCGGGAGGTGGATCCCCAGTTTATTGGATGCGGTGACACGGAACAGGCGGCGCTGGAGGATTGCCTGCAAAAGATCAAGAAAGCGCCCATCCAGCTCATTGTCCCACCGTCGGTATAAGAGGATCGAGTTTTCACTGAACCCACCGCCTCTGGTTACAGCCCCGGAGAGGTAAACCCATTCCGGGATCTAGAAGAAAGCGGTGGTCAGGGGAGAAGTCTTTCTGGAGTGACTGGTGAGAGGGCGCCTTTCTTTTAGTGACTTATCAGTGGGGGAACCCACAGCTCGACGAAGTCGAGAATGCGGAGGGGGTAGCTGTCCCACGCTGATAAGTCACTAAAAAGACCATCCCGGAGCCTCGGAACGCAATCCCGCCCAAGGCGGGACCCCCTGAGCATCACGCTGGCTTCGGCATCAGCTTCAGATACCGATTGCCAAAAGACACGGCGTAAGCAGGGGAACGGCATGTTCCCCTGCTTACCAAGCACAACGGCTTTTGTTTGCTCCCTCAGCTTTTCGGAGGAATTACCTGAGGCCTCCCGCACTGCGTAATCCCAATGTTGCCGAAAACCCGATCTGAATCGAATCCCCTGTCATATTCCCAAAGAGAAGCTGCGAACCCAATACATCCAATTTGGAATGAAAATACAGGATCATGCTTATTTTCATTTAAAAGACTATCGGTATAGTCTACTTGGAGTTATTAGAAGACTGGATATGATGACAAACCGCCGGCTTCAAAAAGGTTAACAACATTTGGCCATACTGGAGGACAAGATATGAGAGCGTTTTTTTGGGGTGTCGTTACGGTGATTATACTTATCATCCTTGGTGGTGCAATCTTCGTCTGGTCGGGCTTTTATAATGTTGCCGCTGATGTGCCTCACTTCAAAGCGACTTTTTGGATACTGGACGAAGCTCGCGACAGGTCCGTTGCTTATCACAGCAGGAATATCGTCCCTCCATCTCTCAAAGGCGAGAAGTTGGCGAGCGTAGGATTCCCATATTTTCATGAGATGTGCAGGCTGTGTCACGGTGCACCGGGGATTCATCGGCTGGAGTTTGCCGAAGGCCTGTACCCCAACCCGCCATCTCTTGCTGCCGATGATGTGCAGCGAGATCTCAGTGATGTCGAACTGTTCTGGATTGTGAAAAACGGCTTCAAGATGACGGGGATGCCGTCATTCGGAAAGACACACACGGATGAGCAGCTCTGGGGCATTGTGGCCTTTCTGAGGCGTTTGCCGAACCTGGCCTCCGATGAGTACGCGGCCATGGTCAAAGCGGAAACAGCGCGCGGCGGGGAAGGAGAAGGGCAGAAACAAGAGGGAACTTCGCAATGAGGAATGCCGTCTGCACCCTCTACGAGCAGCTTCACCCGTCGCCGAAATCTTCGAGACCATAGTGTTCGATGACCCACCTGGTCGCCTCTCGAAGTCCGTTGAAAGTCTTCGTGGCGTTCGAGAGGTCGTGGGCGGCCGAAGACTCCCAGGCAATGCCGTAGCAGGCAAGACCGGCACCGGTTGCGGCCAGCACGCCTGCCTCGGAATCCTCAAAAGAGATGCCGGCATCCACCGGTTCCCCGAGATCTTTCATCGCCTTCAGATAGCATTCGGGATCAGGTTTACTTTTCGTGACGTCATTCCGGGCAACGACAACTATGAAATATTCTTGAATGCCCAGCCGCTTCAAGTTCAGGGTCACTATTTCGCGGGGACTGCCTGTGACACAGGCCAGTTTCGCGCCACGCCGGGCAAAGGCAGCAATGGATTCGCGGGCATAGGGCATCAGGGGCAGAGGGTTGCGCCGGACCCACTCGGCATATCTCCTGTCTTTAGCGGAGGCCAGCGACACAGGATCGGCCTTGATGTGAAATTTTTCCACCAGTTCCTTTGCCATCTCCGGAGCTACGGCACCGACGTACCTGTGCTTGAATTCATCCACCGTTACAGATACGTCATGGGGCCGGAGGATCTCATTCCAGATGCGTAGATGAATTGGTTCCGAATCAACCAGGGTGCCGTCAAAATCGAAACAGAGTGCGCGCAACTTCACGATGAGTGCCTTTCCCTTCCATCTTCCATCGGACTGCCGGAAACGGCGGAAGAGACGGAGGCGTAAAGCCTCATGCCTCCCACTCCGTGTGGAAGGTCCCTTCCGAATCAATTCGCTCGTACCGATGTGCCCCGAAGAAGTCCCTCTGGGCCATGATCAGATTGGCCGGCAGTTGAACGCTCCGGTACGCATCGTAGTAGGCAAGGGCGGACATGAACCCGGGAACGGGAATGCCGAGGCCGATGCCGGTACAAATCACGTCCCGGAGGTCTTCCTGTCGCTCCGTCACCTCGCTGCCGAGCTCGGGGGAAAGGAGCAGGTTCTCAAGATCCGGTTGCCTGTGAAAGGCACTGCGAATATCCTCCAGAAGCGCCGCCCGGATGATGCACCCGCCTCTCCAGATCCTGGCCACGGCTTCCAGATCCAGCCGGTAGCCGTATTTGTGGGAAGCCTGACGGAGCAGACTCAGCCCTTGGGCGTAGGTGAGTATGAGAGCCGCGAAGAGCCCCCTTTCGAGCCGCCGGACAAAGGTTTCCCTATCTCCCTGATAGGATTCAGATGGTCCGGAGAGAACTCGGCCTGCCTTCTCGCGCTCCTGTTTGTAATCCGACATGTTCCGCATTGCCACCGCCACATCGATGGTGGGAACAGGGATCTGCAGATCCAGCGCATCCCACGACGTCCACTTCCCGGTACCTTTCTGCCGGGCCCGGTCCAGGATCATGTCAACCAGGGGCCGGCCGGTCCTGTCGTCCTTGCGGTCCAGGACCTTGGCCGTAATCTCCATGAGATAGCTGTTCATTTTCCCCTCGTTCCATCCGGCATAAAGGGAGCTGAGATCCTTCTCATCGAAGTTGAGGCACCGCCGCAGCAGATCGTAGCTCTCGGCAATGAGCTGCATAATCCCGTATTCGATGCCGTTATGCACCATTTTGACGTAGTGCCCCGCGGAATGGGGGCCGAGATAGGTCACGCAGGGTTCCCCCTTCACGTGTGCGGCTGCCGCCTCGAGAACGGGGCGCACCCTGTTGTACGCTTCTTCGGACCCTCCGGGCATCAGGCTCGGGCCATGACGGGCGCCGTATTCTCCTCCGGAGATCCCCATACCGAGGAAGAGAATTCCTTTCTCTGACAGGGATTCTTCTCTCCTGTCGGTATCTTTGAAGTGAGAATTTCCGCTGTCGATGATGAGGTCTCCGGCTTCAGTTTCGACCAGCAGCTCGCCGATCACCTCATCCACCGGATCGCCTGCGGGGACAAAGATGAGGATCGCCCTCGGCTGCTTCAGGATTCCCGCAAACTCCTCCAGGGAATATCCCGGTTCGATCGGGCGATGACCCGCTTCTTCTATAAATTGGCGGGTCTTCTCTTCAGTGCGGTTATAGACGCCTACCCGAAACCCCTTGTCGGCCATGTTCAGGGCAAAGTTTTTGCCCATGACCCCCAGGCCTACCAAACCGATATCGCACCTCTTGTCGGTCATGTTCTGTCTCCTCCCTTATGAGGACGTAGAAAGGCGCTTTCGCGCTACGATGCTGATAGCCCCAGTTCACTCAAAGAATTGCGCGTCTCTTCATATTCCGTGTGGTGAATGCCGTGAAGGCCGATTCCCTGGGCCACCTCTACGAACATCTTGCGATCGTCGATGTAAACACTCTCCTGCGTCGTGACCTGAGCACAATCCAGAGCGAGACGATAGAGCCGCAGATCGGGTTTGCGGAAGTGGACGAAACAGGAGACGATAAAAAAATCGATGAAGGAGCCAAGGTTGTATTTCTTCACCCTGTACAAGGTGAGTTCCCGGCCTTCGTTGCTGATCGCAGCCATTTTGAGACCGTAGCGCTCCTTGAGCCTGTGCATGAGGTCAATCATTTTGGGCATCTCCTCTGACCGGCTTAACATGAAGGCCTTGAAATCTTCCCGCGTGAAGCGCCTCTTTTCATAGAAGATCACGCGGGTAAGATACTCATCGAGACTCAGTTCTCCTTCTTCGTAGGTGTCGAAGGTGAGGTGATGCCGTTCGTCCATTTCCTCCGGGTCCAGCCCAAACTTCTCTGCTGCGGCTCGTCGCATGTGACGGTCCCAGCCATTGGTAAGCAGTACGCCGCCAATGTCCAGGAACAGGGTGCTGATGGAATATTCACTCATATCGATTCTCCTCCTGCGAGGGCTTCCCGAATTGCTCTTCTGAGGCGCCCGATTCCAAGGCCCGCATCGTCTCCCAGGTCGACCCGCAGGATTCTGCGACCGTGTTTTACCAGGGCCTGAAAATCCCCCTGGGCCTGGGCCTGCCGGAACGTGGAAAAGCCATAAGGGCTTCCCGGGATTCCAAGGTCAGTGTCATGTCCCCCTGTGAGCTCTATAAACAAACCTGTGTTGGGTCCTCCCTTATGGTACTGCCCTGTGGAATGAAGATAACGGGGACCGTATCCCACGGTGGTTGCCGTATGAAACCGTTCCTGCAGTTCCTGACAGAGACCCCGCAGGGCATTGTCCGTGGCCGTTTCTTCGGTGAGGTAGGCGAGTATGGCCACATAATCGCCCGGCGCCGCCCGGGAGAAGAAATGGGAAAAACATGTTCCTGCGCTCCCGCCGTCGGCGCCTCCGTAAAGGGTCAAGGGCCCTTCCTCGAGGTCGGGTTTTTCCTCGGGCAGATGTCCTGTTTCAGATACCACTTTGAGGAGTTTGTTGGTGTTGTCCTTGCTCTCCTGCACATTGGGCTGGTCAAAGGGATTGATGCCTAGAACGGAGCCGGCTGCGGCAACCGCCACTTCCCAGCGGAGGAATTCCTGGCTCACATCCTTCCGTTCGTCCAGTTCAATAGTGACGACCGGCTGTTTTGCCTCTTTGAGCCGCACCACACTGCGTTCCAGCCGTTCATCCTGCTCCTGCCGCACGCGGAAGTACACGAATACCCGGTCGTCTCCATAGATCGATGGGTGGGCAATGGGTTCACCCGCCACGGGGAGAAGGCCCTTTCCTTCCTTGCCTGTGCTCTCGGCCAGCAGCTGTTCGATCCACATCCCCAGAGGCAGCATGGCCTCGGGGAGCAGCAGGGTTACCTTGTTCCTGCCCTCGAGCGCCAGCCGTCCGAGTACGGCTCCCAGGAGCACTCCGGGACTCTCATGGGCGTCCACACTGGACTGGCACGCATGCATCATCCGCAAGGACCGCATCAGCAGTTCCTCCACGTCCAGGCCGTAAAGTGCTGCAGGGACGAGTCCGAAGTAGGAGAGGGCGGAATATCTCCCTCCGATGTCCGCATAGTTTTCGAACACGCGCCGGTACTTGTCTTTCCTGGCCCGCTCCGCCAGAAGGCTCCCCGGATCGGTAATGACCACAAAGTTCTCGCCGGCCCTGTCCCCCTTGCTCTCCTTGACCCTGGCGTAGAAGTATTCCCCGAAAGCAAGAGGTTCCGCCGTGGTTCCGGACTTGCTGGCTATGATAAAGAGGGTCTTCCTGAGAGGGACTTGATTTTCGATAGCGGCCACGGTGACCGGGTCCGTGGTATCCAGGACGGTGAGAGGCAGGCCGCCCGGGCCGCGGGGAAAAAGCCTCCTGAAGACCAGCGGCGCCAGGCTGCTCCCGCCCATTCCCATGTGAACCACATGTTGGAATCCTTCATCCTTCACCCCCTCTACGAAGTTCCGGAGGCTTCTGACGTTTTTTTCCATCTTTTCCGCCACGTGCAGCCATCCCAGAGCGTTGCAGATGATATCCTTCTGATCCTTGTCGCTGCTCCACAATGCGGGATCTTTCTTCCACAGCCTCCGGGAAAAAGCTTCCTGGTCAAGCCGGGCGATGGTTTCCCGCACGGGTCCATCACAGTCCCCGAGGTCCAGCGACTGGAAATCTACGGGTCCTTCGAGGGCGGCGGCATGCTTTTTCTCGAGGTCTGCCATCAGATCATCATAGGGCTTGTTGAATTTTTCGATGCCTTCATCTTCCAACTGCTGGGTGACGCGATCGATCTTGATGCCCAGTTTGGGCAACAGGCCGAGGGTCTTTTCTGCCTCATCAACCCCCTCTTCCAGCCTTGGGGCCGGATCTCCATGGTCTCGATAGGCGTTGAGCGTTTCCTGAGGCATGGTATTGACGGTTTCCGGTCCGATCAGGGGTTCCACATATTTGACGTCGGAGTAGTTCGGGTTTTTTGTGCTGGTACTGGCCCACAATACTCTCTGGGGTCGGGCCCCTTTTTCCTCAAGCCTGCGAAACCGTTTATCCCGGAAGATTTCCTTATAGATCTGGTACGCCATTTTGGCGCTTGCGATTGCGACCCGGCCATGCGCCTTTTCGGCCGGGCCGGCCTTGTTTCCTCCATCGGCCATCATCTCTTCCAGCATGGGATCAACGAGCACATCGATCCGGCTCAGGAAGAAACTGGCCACCGAAGAAATTCCTTCGAGCGATTTTCCCGCTTTCACCCTATCCTCTAACCCCAGAATATAGGCCCGGGCGACCTCTCGATATCGAGGCAGACCGAAAAGCAGGGTGACATTCACATTGATTCCTTCGCCGATCAGACGGCGTATGCACATAAGGCCCTCCTCGGTGGCGGGAACTTTGATGAATACATTCGGACGGTTCAGTTCCTTCCACAATCGGCGGGCTTCGGCGAGGGTTCCTTTCACATCGTGGGCCAGATGCGGGTTGACCTCGAGGCTCACGAGGCCGTCCTTTCCCTCCAACCGGTCATAGAGAGGCCGGAAGAGCTCTGCCGCGTCCTGGATGTCCTTGACGGTGAGGATCTCGTAGATTTCTTGAATGTCCTTTCCTGCCAGAGCAAGCGCCCGTATGTCGTCGTCGTAATCATGACTCCCGGTGATGACCTTATCGAAGATACTGGGGTTGGACGTCATGCCCCGGAGGCCGTCTTCTTCGATGAGCTCTTGCAATTCGCCGGAAGTAATCATCTTCCGTCTCAGAAAATCCAGCCAGACACCCTGACCGAAATCCTGGATCTTTACCAGGGGATTGTCTTTCATGGTTGTGTCTCCTCCGTTTCCAGTCCCGCCACTTTGTTTAGGCGCCGCCGGAATCGTTCTTCTCCTTTGAAGCTCGCGGTCAGAAAGGTACGGATCAATTCCTGCGCCAGGGAATAGCCGATCACTCTCGCACCCAGGCAGATTACATTCATGTCGTCGTCTTCCACGCCCTGGTGGGCTGAAAAAGTGTCTGTGATGAGCGCTGCTCTCACGCCCCGTATCTTATTGGCGGCTATGCATGCGCCTACGCCGCTGCCGCAGATCGCTATACCCCGCCCTACTTCCCCTCTCGCCACACTCCGGGCCAGGGGCGCCACAAAATCGGGGTAGTCATCGTCCACGACAAGCCGGTGCGCCCCGTAGTCCTCCACTCGATGACCTGCAGCTTGCAGGACCGTGACGACCCGCTTCTTCAAATCAAATCCTTCGTGATCCGCCGCGATTCCGATGTGCATGGTTTCGTTCCTTTCATTCAACCCGCAAGTCCTGGTTCTCCATTCCGGCGCTCCCGATCATGACTCGGGCTCCATGATTACGCCGCATGAGGCGGCATCGCCCTGGCATTGGATGAAAACCGGGGTCACCCAGCTGAATCCGTCTTGCGCAATCAACACCTCGGCCTCCTCCGGCCCCCATGTTCCTGCCTGGTAGTTGGGAAAATTCGTCGGCATCACTTCAGACCAGACATCGAGAATGGGGGATATGACGGACCACGCGGCCTCCACCTGGTCGTCGCGCATGAACAGTGTCGCGTCACCGAGCATGACATCCAGCAGAAGGGTCTCGTAGGCCTCGGGCGGAGCAACCTTGAATGTCTCGCGGTAATAGAACTGCATCATCACCGGAGAGAGACGCATGCTCAGTCCGGGGTATTTACTCTGGAAGCGGAGAAAGATCCCCTCCTCGGGCTGTATGGCGATGATGAGCCGATTGGGATGCCAGTCCAGAAGAGTGGTGGGAGGGAATGTCTGGTGAGGTACGGTTCGAAACTGGATGGATACCTCTGACACCTTGGTCGGCATGCGCTTCCCCGTGCGCAGGTAAAAGGGGATATCCTGCCATCGCCAGTTGTCTACAAAGAGTCTTAAGGCGGCGAAGGTCTCGGTAAAGGAATCTCTGCCCACGTGGGTTTCTTCACGGTAGGCCTGCTCATATTTTCCTTCGATCCAGCCCGCGGCATACTGGCCGCTCACGGCGTACTGGTGGATCCTGTCACGCGGTGTAGGCCTGATGGCGCGCAGCACGTCCACCTTCTTGCTCCGGATTTCGTCGGGCTTCATGGAGACGGGGGCTTCCATGGCGATCAGGCACATGATCTGGAGAAGATGGTTCTGCACCATGTCTCTCAGTGCACCGGCCTTGTCGTAGTAATGGCCCCTGTGCCCCACTCCATCCTGCTCAGCCACGGTAATCTGCACGTGGTCTATATACCGTCTGTTCCAGATGGGTTCAAACATGGTGTTGCCGAATCGAAAGGCAAGAATATTCTGGACCGTTTCTTTACCCAGGTAATGGTCGATTCGAAAGGTCTGATCTTCCCCGAACTTTTTTGCCAGCACGGCGTTCAGCTTTTGCGCGGAGAGCAGATCATAGCCGAACGGTTTTTCCGCCACTATTCTTGCCCGGCTGCGGTCTCGGTTGAGACCGGCGGAGGCCAGACCCTCGACGACTACCTCGATGAGCCCGGGCGGAAGTGCCAGGTAGAAAATGCGATTGGCCCGTGCGTCCCATTCCTTCTCAAGGGCGGAGATCCGCTTGTCCAGGTTCTCGTAGACCTTGCTGTCTTCCAGCTCTACGCTAACAAAGAAAAGGCGCGAGGCGAAATCATCCCAGGAATCTTTTTCAGGCCTTCCCCTTCTGGAGAAACGGGCCATGCCCTTTCGAAGACGGGTCCGAAACGCATCGTCGGACATCTCTCCATGACCCATGCCCAGGATCTCAAACTTCCCGGGCATCCAGCCGTCTACAAAAAGGTTATAGAGCGCCGGTACCAGCTTGCGCTGCGTCAGGTCACCGCCGGCGCCGAAGATTACGAACACCGTGGGCTTTGGATGAGTTGGTGAATACATGGTCCTCCTCATTATTGAATCCGGCTGAGGCAAGAAAATCCAGCTTCTTCATTACATTATAGGCCCGTTGTTATCAAAAAGAATGGGGTCGTTACTGTATTGTTTTTGGGGGGCAGACTGTATTTGAATATTCTCCTGCCGGCATTCCCTATTCTCTCGTCAATGATCCGCATGTATGGCAGCGTGTGCTTCAAGGAGTTCTTTCATGCGCTCGAGCATTTCCTGGCCCTGGGCAAGCAATTGATCCAGGTCCCCGTGAATGATCGGAAGGGCGCCCCAGGGGCAAAGGAAATCCTCTTTGCCGGCTTTCTTGAAAGCAATGTGACTTCCTTTCAGAAGTTCAAAACTGTCTCCTTGATCTGTCTCGAAGTAGAGCTTGGACACGGTGATAGACCTCCTTTCGGGTCAAAATGGGACATTTGCAGCAAGGTTTATGGAAATAGAACGGTCTCGGCTCATCTCAGCAGTCCCGCGGCAGCTTCAGCCACCGAATAGATGAAATGGGGATATATCCCTCCTACAATGACGACGGCCAGGACCGCCCAGATGACCGCCTTAAGTTGAACGGGAAGGCGGATGAGGGCTCCTCCGTTTTCCGGCTTGAGGAAATAGGCCGCCTTGACCACAAGCGCATAGTAGTAGAGGGAAACGACCACATTGATCATGGCGACGAGGACCAGATAAAAGTACCCTTTTTCTATTGCAGCAGTGAAGATAAGGAATTTCCCCGTGAAGCCGATCGTAGGCGGGATGCCGCCCAGGCTGAAGACGCCCACCATTATCGAAAGGGCGAGCAGGGGCGACCGGCGGTGCAGCCCCGCCAGTTCCGGGACCTGCACATTGCGGCCCTCCTGAGCGACTTTCTCCACAACCAGGAAGCAGAGGAAGTTCATCATGAGATAGGCCACGGCATAGAAAATGACCGCGGCAAACCCGCTTTCACTCATGCAGAGGATCCCGATGATGATGTATCCTGCGTGAGCGACGGTCGAATAAGCCAGGAGCCGCTTCAGGTCCTTCTGAATCAGGGCGACCAGATTGCCGAGGGTCATGGAGGCAATGGCCAGGGCCGCCAGAACGTGAACCATGTAAAGGGTTTCTGCTCCCAGGGTTGCGAACCGCAGCAGAAGCGCGATAGCCGCCACCTTGGTGGTTGTAGCGATATAGGCGGTCACCTGATTTGCCGCAGCCTGATACACTGGCGGCGCCCACAGATGAAAAGGAAACAGGGCGAGCTTGAAAAAGAAACCGGAGAGAGTGAGGGTGAGCCCGATGATGGCCATAGGAGAGGCAGTGTGGGAAGGAAGCTCCTTCAAAAGCGCCGGCAAATAGGTTTCCCCGGTGACCCCGTAAAGGGAAGCCATCCCGAAGAGCATGACTGCAGAGGCTGAGGCGCCGATGAGAAAATACTTGATGCCCGCCTCCAGGGACAGGTCCTCTCCTCTTCTGAGGGCGACCAGGATATACAGCGAGTAACTGGTGAGTTCCAACGCCACGTAAATGGTCAGCAATTCGACGCTGCTCACGAGCATCATCATGGCAAGGGTGCACAGGGACAGAAGGAGATAGAACTCCGGGTGGTTTTCTTGCCGGATACCGTTGAGTTCGGAACAGATACAGAGGATGAGAAAAAAACCGACTGCCAGGAGGACCTTGAACACCTGGGAGAAGAGATCGACCCGGTACACGTGTGAGAAGGAGCCGTGGAGCTTCAGAGAAACCAGGCTGACCAGCACCCCTCCCATGGCAAGGGCGAGGGCTGTAATATAGCCTCTTCTGGAATCGGTCTCCGGGATCATGGCGAGCGTGAAGAACACGGCGGCCATGCCGAGGAAATAGAGTTCAGGAGCAATGACCATCCAGCTCATTTGGCCAGGCCCTCCATGAAGGGTAATACGGATGTCTGGATCAGGTCGAGCATCAGGAACGGGAAAAACCCGAACAGGAGCAGGACAGCGACCAGAATCATTCTGGGCACACCCAGCCCCAGCGACACGTCGGGCAACCGGGCAAAGCGTTCGTTCCTTGCGCCGTAAAAGGTCTTCTGAACGACCCGCAGCATGAACAGGGCGCTGATGACCAGGGCGGAAATGGCAGCCACCCCGCGCACGGGATAGACCCGCAGGGAAGAGAGGAAGACGGTCAGTTCCGCCCAGAAATTCGCAAAACCGGGAACCCCCATGCCGGCCAGGGCACCCACGATGAAATATCCTGAAGCGACGGGCATGATCCTGCTCATCCCCCCAAGGTCGGGGATCAGTTTCGTCTCCGTCCTGTCGTGGAAATACCCTACCGAGGAAAAGAGGAGGGCCGTCATGATGCCGTGGGCAAACATTTGAAACAAGGAGCCGCTCAATCCCTCAGCCGTGACGGTGGACAGACCCAGCCCTACGACGCCCATGTGGGAAACGCTGGAGTAAGCCACCACGAACTTGAGATCCTTCTGGGTCAACCCCACTAATACTCCGTAAATGATACCGATGGTGGCCAGGACGGCCATTGTCTGGGCCCAGTATTGCCACCCCGCGGGACAGAGAAAGATGGCGATGCGCATCACGCCGAAGGCACCCAGCTTCATAAGAACTCCTGCGTGAAGCATGCTCACGGAGGTGGGAGCGGCCACATGACCTGAAGGCGACCAGGTGTGAAACGGCCAGACACCCGCAAGAATGCCGAAGCCGAGATAGAGGAAGATAAATGCAAATTTCTGTTGAAAAGGGGTGAAGGTCCCCGGCTGCATGAGCTTGAGCAGATCAAAGCCGCCGCCCCCTGAATGCACGACAAGATAGATGATCGCAGGAAGAATGAGAGCACTCCCCGCAAGGAGATAGAGAAAGAGTTTCATTGCTCCGTATTCCCGGCGTGTGGAGCCCCAGATGACGATCAAGGGGTACATGGGAAAAAGGGAGACGTCGTACCACACGAACAGGAAAAAGAGATCCATGCTCATGAAGAAACCGAAGACGCCGGTGACCAGCACAAAGTAGAGAGCGAAGAATTCCTTGACACGCTCTTCCAGTTCCCACATGGAGAGGACCCCGGTGAAGTGGACGATCCCGGTGAGCAGAAGGAGGGGAAGATTGAATCCGTCCGCTCCGTTGAAGTAGCTGATCCCCAGGGGTTTCAGCCAGGGGATTTTTTCCACGAACTGAAGGCCTCCCAGATTTCTGTCATAGGCCACGAAAAGGTAAATGGAAAGGAGGAGGGAAAGGCCCGAAGAAACGGCACTTACCCAGCGGATGAGGTCCTTCTGCTCGCGGGAGACGAGCAGGATCGCCACCAGACCACCTATGCAGGTGAGCATGATGGCGGACAGAAAAGGAAACCCAGCAAAAGACAGATTCATAGAATGATCATCCCGACGAGAGCCTCTGCGCTGAACCAGAGGCGGTTTCAACTGTCGTTAAAACACAAAAAAATACAGACCCACCAGCGTCAAAACTACGAACATCACCATCAGGTTGAATCGAAGAACGCCGGACTGGACATGGGAAAAGATGCCGCCGCTTTCCACCGTCAAGTCGCATAATTTTTCAATCCCCCCGTCAATGACCTGGCGGTCATTGCGCGTGAGAGGTTCAGCAAAAATGCCGTAAACCACGTTCTTCAGCAGATAACCGTAAAGGTCGTCCAGGAACCACCGCTTCAGGAAGAAGGTCTTCACAGGGCGGATTCGTTCCACAAACCCTATCTGAGGAGCTTTTCTCCTACCGAACTCGTACCACGTGAGGAAAACTCCGAACAGCCCCAGGCCGATGCTCGCAGGCAGAACCCAGATGCGCTCCGGAGGGACTGGAGCGTGAAGGAAGCTGCTGAGCGGTGCTTTGAAAAATCCGAGCCCCACTGTCATGCAGGCGAGCAGAATCAGGGGCCAGGCCATGATCCAGTAAACGGATCCTCGCCCGCCCTCTTTCTCCCCATCCTCGAGATCGCGGGGAAAAAGGATAATGAAGACGGGCCGGAAGGCATAGTAGGCGGTCATGAAGACGCCCAGAAGTCCTGCCAGGAACCAGAGCGGATTGGGCTCATTCAGCAATGCCGACAGGATGGTCTCCTTGCTGAAGTACCCTGACAGGGGAGGGAGTCCGGAGAGGCTCGCCGCAGCGAGAACAGTGCAGACGAGGGGGATCTTGAGTCCCCGCCCGTTCTTCCTGGCGATTTCATACATATCATTGGTCTCAAAATAGTGGATCCAGACGC